>NZ_JBEXJK010000512.1:0-5189 GCF_040609095.1 Kitasatospora sp. NPDC004799 | reverse complement strand
GTCCCCACCCGGGTCCCAGCTCGGCGCGTGCTCCCCCAGGCGCCGCCGTTGCCAGACGGACACGATCGGCGGGCCGGGCCGGCGGGAGCGGATCGGTGCGGGGCCTCAGTCGGGCTCGGGCGGCCACGGACCGTGCGCCGCGACCCGGGCGCGCAGCCCGCGCAGCGCCCGAGCGGAGGCGATCCCGACCGCGCCGGTGACCAGGCCGTCCCGGACGCAGACGGCGGCGAAGCGGTGCTCCGCCAGGCTGCCGTCGACCACCTCGAACCGCGCGCCGCCGCCGGGCCGGCCGAACACCTGGACCCGCAGGCCGTACTGGTCGGTCCACAGGTACGGGACCGGCTGGTAGGCCTGCCGGGCGCCGTCCGGGCCGGCCAGCAGGTTCCGGGCGGCGTGCATCGCCTGCTCGGCGGCGTTGGTGCGCTGTTCGACCCGCCGGTGGCGGCCGGTGCGCGGGTCGGGCCAGGAGGCGGCGTCCCCGGCCGCCCAGACGCCGGGGCCGGCGGCGCAGTAGGCGTCGCAGACCACGCCGTCGTCCAGCGGGACGCCGCTGCCGGCCAGCCACTCGGTGGCGGGTTCGGACCCGACGGCCATCAGCACGGCGTCGGCGGCCAGTTCGGAGCCGTCGGCCAGCCGGACGCCGGCCGCCCGGCCGCGTCGTTCGAGCAGCGCGGTGGCCACGCCCCGGTGCAGCCGCACCCCGTGCTCGCGGTGCAGACCGGTCAGCAGCGCGGCCGTCTCGGCGCCCAGGACGGCGGCCAGCGGCGTGGCGGTGGAGGTCAGCCAGGTCACCTCGGCGCCCAGCCCGACGGCGGTGGCCGCCGCCTCGGCCCCGAGCAGCCCGCCGCCGACCACCAACAGCCGTACGCCCGACCGCAGTTCCTCGCGCAGGGCGAGGGCGTCGGCGAGGGTGCGCAGCACGTGCGCCCCGGGCCGCGGGGTGTCGGCGCCGGGGAGCCGGCGCGGGCGGACCCCGGTGGCGACGACGACGGCGTCGCAGCGCACCCGCCGGCCGTCGGAGAGCCGCACGGTGCGTTCCCGGCGGTCCAGACGCTCGGCCCGGACGCCGAGGCGAAGGTCGAGCCGGAGCTCGTCCAGCGCCTCGGGGCCGCGCAGGGCCAGCCGGTCCGGCTGCCACTCCCCGCCGAGCAGGTGCTTGGACAGCGGCGGCCGGTCGTACGGCGGCTCCGGCTCGGCCCCGACCAGGGTGAGGCGGCCGTCGTAGCCGGACCGGCGCAGCGCCTCGGCGGCGTGCAGCCCGGCCGCGCCGGCGCCGACCACGGCCACCTCCCGCAGTGCCGTCACGCCCGCTCCAGGGTGATCGCCGCGGCCGGGCAGACCGCGGCGGCGTCCCGGACGGCCTGGTGCAGCTCGGCGGGCGGTTCGGCGTCGAGCAGGACGACGATGCCGTCCTCGTCGCGCTGGTCGAAGACGTCGGGGGCGGCGAGCACGCAGTGCCCGGCGCCGCAGCACTTCTCCTGGTCGATCCGGACGAGCATGGTCTCCCTTTCGGAACGGTCGCCCCGTCGGCCGCGAACTCCGCCGCGAGGCAGGTGGATTGGGGTAGTGGCAGGGCCGGTCACCAGGAGACCGGCAGCTCGTGGACGCCGTAGATCAGCATCTCGCCGCGGAAGCGGACCTCCTCGAAGGGGACGGCCAGGCGCAGCCCGGGCAGCCGCCGCAGGAGGGTGGCCAGGGCGATCTGCAGCTCCAGCCGGGCCAGCGGCTGCCCCAGGCACTGGTGGACGCCGAAGCCGAAGGCCAGGTGGCGGCGCGCGTCGCGGGTCAGGTCGAGCTCGTCGCCGCCGGGGAACTCCCGCTCGTCCCGGTTGGCGGTGTTGACCATGCAGATGACGCCCTCGCCCGCCGCGATCCGGGTGCCGCCCAGGTCGACGTCCTCGGTGGCGACCCGGGTCACCCCGGAGTGGACGATGCTCAGGTAGCGCAGCAGTTCCTCGACCGCACCGGGTACGGCCTCGGGGTGCGCGCGCAGGTGGTCGAGCTGGTCGGGGTGGCGCAGCAGGGCGAGCACGGAGAGCGCGGTCATGTTCGCGGTGGTCTCGTGTCCGGCGATCAGCAGCAGCCGGCCCATCGCGCCGATCTCCGCGCTGCTCAGCTCGCCGCGCTCCACCAGGCGGCTGAGGATGCCGTCGTCGGGCCGGGTGCGCTTGGTCTCGGTGAGCCGGACCAGGTAGTCGGCCAGCTCGGCCTGGGCGGTGGTGACCTCCCCGGGGGTGGAGGCGCGGCGCAGCAGGACGCGGCTGCACTCCTGGAAGAAGTCGTGGTCCTGGTAGGGCACGCCGAGCAGCAGGCAGATCACCAGGGACGGCAGCGGCAGGGCGAACTCCTGGACCAGGTCGGCGCCGGAGCGTCCGTCGGTCATCTTGTCCAGCAGCTCGTCGGCGATCCGCTGCACCTCGGGGCGCAGCGCCTGGACCTTCTTGATCATGAACTCGCCGGTCAGCATCCGGCGGAAGTGGGTGTGCTCGGGGGCGTCCATCCGGATGAAGGTGGGCTGACCGGTGTTCAGCTGCCGGGCGCCCGCGCTGATGAACGGGAAGCCGGGCCGGGTGGAGTCGGAGCTGAACCGGGCGTCGGCGAGGACGGCCCTGATGTCCTCGTGACGGGTGACCAGCCAGCTGGCGGAGCCGTCCCACAGCGAGACGCGGCTGATCGGCTCCTCCTGCCGGGCCTGCCCGTACGCGGGCGGCGGGTCGAACGGGCAGGTGCCGCGGGCGGCGGGGTGGGTGAAGCGTGGGGTCTTCTCGGCGGTGGCCATCGGGGGATCCCCTTCCGGGAGTTGGGCCGGGCGCGCGTGGTGCCGGGTGCGCGTGGTGCCGGGCACGGGGTGCCGAGGGGGGCGTATTTACGTGCCCAAAGCAACTAACTGAACGTCACGCTAACTCGCGGTCCGTGGTGGCGAAAGGGCGTGCCGGGTGTCGGCCGAATCTGTCCGAAATCCGGCCACGGTTCCCCGCCCCGGCCGCCGCCGGTGCCCGGTCGCTACAGTTCCCCCATGTCGGACCAAGAAGACGCCGAGGACGACCGGACCACCACCCCCCAGCCGGAGAGCCTGGACGGCCTGGAGGACGTCCTGGCCACGCTGACCTACCTGCTGACGCGGTCCCAGGAGCACGAGCGACGCACCGCCCGGGCCGGCATCACCGCCGCCCGCTCGGACGTCTACCTGCTGCGCGCGCTCGCCGAGGGCGCCGGTGCCAGCCGGGTGAGCGACCTGGCCGACCGCCTGATGGTCAAGCCCTCCCACGTCACCCGGCAGATCGACCGCCTCCAGGGCCAGCAGCTGGTGGAACGCAGCCAGGACGCGCTGGACCGCCGGGCCCGCCAGGTGGCCATCACCCCCGACGGGCGGGACCTGCTCGACCGCCTGAAACAGGCCAACATCGCCGGGCTCGCCGGCGCACTGGACGGCGTGCCCGAGCCGGACGTCGCCGCCACCGTCAGCGTGCTGCGCCACCTGATCGACCGGTACGTGCACCGGGTGCGCACCATGCAGACCGGCGACGACTCCCTCGGGGGCCGGACGGACGGCGCCGTCGGCGCCCGGGAGGTGGCGGCGGAGGCGGCCCGGTTCGGCGCCGCGGCGCACGACGGCGGTTGAGCCGGGGGAGCACCCGGGTACGTCCCCGGCATGTCGGACGAGAAGAACCGCGCCGTGGCCGAGGCGATCCTCCCGCTGGTCGGTGGCGCCGCCAACATCCGCTCGGTCGCCCACTGCATGACCCGGCTGCGGCTGGGCCTGGCGGACCGCTCCCTGGTCGACACCGAGGCGCTCCGGGCGCTGCCGGCGGTCCTGGGCACGGTCGAGGACGACACCTACCAGATCGTGCTCGGGCCCGCCGCCGTCGCCGGGGTCACCGCGCAGCTGCGCGGCCTGCTGGAGGCGCCCGACGCGCCCGTTGGGCCCGAGGGGCCCGCCGGTCCGGGGGCCGCCGCCCCCACCGCCGAGGACCTCGCCGGGCGCGGCGAGCGCCTCCGGGCCGAGGCCCGGGCCCGCAACGCGACCCCGGTGAAGCTGGCGCTGCGCCGGATCGCGAACATCTTCGTCCCGCTGATCCCCGCCCTGATCGGCTGCGGGATCGTGGCCGGCCTCTCCGGCGCCCTCGCCAACCTCGGGTGGGCACCGGCCCTGGTCACCGCGCTGGGCCCGGTCTCCGCCGGATTCATGTCCCTGATCGCCGTCTTCGTCGGCTACAACACGGCGAAGGAGTTCGGCGGCACCCCGGTGCTCGGCGGGGCCGTGGCGAGCGTGATCGTCTACGCCGGGGTCGCCAAGGTGGAGGCCTTCGGGCACCACCTCACCCCCGGCCAGGGCGGTGTGGTCGGCGCACTCGGCGCCGCCCTGCTGGCCGTCCACCTGGAGCGCTGGACCCGCCGGCTGGTGCCCGCCGCCCTGGACGTCCTGGTCACCCCCACCGTCACCGTCCTGCTCGGCGGGCTGGCCGCGCTGTTCGGCCTGATGTTCGTGGCGGGGGAGGTCTCCACCGCCATCGGCCACGGCGCCACCTGGCTGCTCGCCCACGGCGGCCTGCTCGCCGGACTCGTGCTCGGCGGCCTCTTCCTGCCGCTGGTCATGCTCGGCCTGCACCAGGCGCTGATCCCGATCCACACCACCCTGATCCAGCAGCAGGGCTCCACCGTGCTGCTGCCGATCCTCGCCATGGCCGGCGCCGGGCAGGTCGGCTGCGCGGTGGCCGTCTACCTGAGGCTGCGCCACAACGCCTCGCTCCGGGCCACCATCCGCTCCGCCCTCCCGGCCGGCCTGCTCGGCATCGGCGAGCCGCTGGTCTACGGGGTGACGCTGCCGCTGGGGCGCCCGTTCGTCACCGCCTGCGTCGGCGGCGCCGCGGGCGGCGCCTTCGTCGGAGTGGCCGGCCAGCTGGGCAGCGCGGTCGGCTCCACCGCGATCGGCCCCTCCGGCTGGGCCCTCTTCCCGCTGCTGGCCGGCCCGCACGGGCTCCTCGCGAGCGCCGCCGTCTACGCCGGCGGGCTGCTGACCGGCTACCTCGCGGGCTTCCTGGCCACCTGGTTCTTCGGCTTCACCCGCGAGACCCTCGCCGAGTTCAACGCCGCCGCCGCTTCGGACGGGAGCCCCGCGTAGCGGCGAGCCGCCGCCCACCAGCGGCACCGATCGGCCCGGCTCGGCGCCCGGGCGTCGATGACGTACC
>NZ_JBEXJK010000511.1:0-5192 GCF_040609095.1 Kitasatospora sp. NPDC004799 | reverse complement strand
GGCGGCGCCCTCCCCGCCGACCGGCTCCCGGACGTGCCGCCGGGGACGGCGGTGGTGGTCGGCACGGCGGCGGTCTTCGCCGACATCTCCACCGCCGTCGACCACGACCTGGCGATCGTCTTCCCGGTCGCGGCCGCCCTGATCGCCCTGATCCTGCTGCTGCTCCTGCGCAGCCTGCTCGCCCCGCTGGCCCTGATGCTCTCGGTCGGGCTCGGCTTCGCCGCCACCCTCGGCGCCGCGACCCTGCTGTTCCAGCACGGGCTGGGCGAACCGGGCGTCAGCTTCACCCTGCCGCTGGTGCTGTTCCTGTTCGTCGTGGCGCTGGGCACCGACTACAACATCCTCGTCACCGACCGGATCCGCGAGGAGATGGGGCGCCCCGGCCCGCCCCGCGCCGCCGTCGCCCGCGCCGTACGGCACACCGCGCCCGCCGTCGCCACGGCCGGCCTGGTCCTGGCCGGTTCCTTCGCGACCCTCGCCACCACCCCGGGCAACGCACAGGTCGCCTTCGCGCTGACGCTCGGCATCCTGCTCTCCGCCGCCGTCCTGTCCCTGGTCCTGGTGCCCGCCCTCGCCGCCCTGCTCGGCCGCGCCCTCTGGTGGCCGCTCCGCCCGGCGAGGAGCGAGCCGCGTCGACCGACGAACTCCTGAGGGTCCCGGCCGGCTCGGCGGGTCAGAGCTGCCGGGCGAGCCCGACGCCCAGGGCGACGAGCGCCGCGGCGAGGAGGAGGGCGCCGCCCCGGGTGAGGTGGGTGCCGGGGGAGGACCGCCCTTCGGTGCCGAGGGCGAGGTGCAGGAAGAAGCCGCCGGACTGGGCGAGCACGCCGGCCAGCAGCAGGATGCCGAACACCCACTCCGTCGCCGAGGAGAACCCCGCCCGGGGCAGGTAGAGGAAGTAGACCAGCGACAGCACCAGCAGGACACCGGCGTGGGCGTGCCCGGCGCGGAAGAACCGCTCCCGCAGCGCGGACAGCGTGCCCTGCCGGACGGTGATCAGCCCCAGCAGCGCGTGCCCGCCGAACTCCACGGTCACGAGCGAGAACACGGCGATGATCGGCAGGAGTTCGGGTGCTGTCACGGTGGGCCGCCTTCGATGCGTCAGGACGGGGGGCAATGGCCGCAAGCTACAGCGGCACCCCCCGTCCACCCGCCCGCCGCAGGCCGGTCCGGCGTACGGGTCCACCCGGATGCGGGCCCCGTCGCGACCCGCTGCTCCGCCCGGGTGGCCGTCCCCGGATCCGCGCACGGCGGCACCGCGCGGGGATCGTTCGCACTCTATCCATGACTCGTGCGATGCGCGCCCGCGCATCGCCCCGACGTCGACGGAGACGGAGCGAGCATGGGAACGGTCACCCCGGACGGTGACGGGAAGGGCCTGCCCGAAAAGGTCAAGGGCCTGATGCCGGGGATCACCAAGGACCTGAGCGACCTGGTCACGATCAGGTCGATCTACGATGCGGACAATCCGAAGGCCCACCAGGACGACCTCGAAGCGGCCGCCACGAAGGCGCGGCAGCTGTTGCGGGACGCGGGCCTGACCGAGGTCGAGCTCGTGGAGATCGGCGGTGCGGGCAGTGGCGAGAAGCCGTACGACGCCAAGCTCGTCCACGGCACCTACCGGCCCCCGGGCGCCGGGCCGAAGACGCCGACCGTCCTGCTGTACGCGCACTACGACGTGGTGCAGACCGACGAGAAGGAGTGGCCCGAGGCCTTCAAACCGAGCGTCGACAAGCAGAGCAACCGGCTGAAGGGCCGGGGCGCCGCGGACGACAAGTCCGGGGTGATGATGCACGTGGGCGCGCTGCGGGCACTGGACGGCAAGCCCCCGGTGAACCTCGTCGTGGTCCTGGAGGGCGAGGAGGAGGCCGGCCGGGGGACCCTGGAGGCGTACGTCCAGGCCCATCCCGAGAAGTTCAGGGCGGACGTCATCGTCGTCGCGGACGGCGGCAACCTCAGCCTCGGCCGACCGACGCTCACCACCTCGCTGCGGGGCTTCGCCATCGTGGACGTCACGGTCACCACGCTCGTCTACGGCACCCGGCACAGCGGCATGTTCGGCGGCCCGGCGGGAGACGCCTTCATGGTGCTGGCCCGGATGCTGGCCCGGCTGCACGACGCCGACGGCGACGTGGCCGTGCCGGGGCTCCACACCTACGAGTGGCACGGCGTGCAGCCGGACGAGGACGCGTTCCGCGCCGACGCCGGGGTCGTCCCGGGGATGAAGCTGCTGGGCACCCACTCGCTGGGCGAACGGCTGTACACCAGGCCCTCGATCAACGTCATCGGCCTGACGTCCAAACTCCCGCCGCACGACAAGCCGGTCAACCAGCTCATCGACACGGTGACCGCCCGGATCGGCATGCGGCTCCCGCCGCAGGAGGACCCGAAGACCGCCGCACAGGCGCTGAGCGACTTCCTGAACAGCGCCGAGCTCAATCCGTGGGGCGCCCAGGTCGTCGTCTCGGAGCCCAAGGAACTCGGCCAGGGCTTCTTCGCCGAGACCGACCGGCCGGGTTACGACATCGCGGCGAAGGCGCTGGCGAAGGCCTTCCCCGGCACCACGACCCAGTACGCCGGGCAGGGCGGCTCCATCCCGCTGGTCAGCCTCCTCCAGGAGAAGAACCCGGAGGCGGTCGTGCTGGTGATCGGCTGCGAGGAGCCGAAGTGCCTGATCCACGCGCTCCACGAGAGCGTCAGCCTCGACGAGCTGGAGCACATGACGCTGGCCGAGAGCTACCTGCTGCAGGCCTTCGGCGCCCCGAAGTCCCCGGCCGGCACCGCGTAGACCGCCTCGCTCGCCCGGACCTCCCAACCCCCGTCCCGTCGTAGGAGCAACGCCATGACCGACACCCCCGATCCGACGAACCCCCGCACCCGGTTCTTCCGGGCCCTGGAACGCCACCGGCCCGACCTCGACCTCGCCGAGGCCACCGGGACCTCGACGCTCGCCGCCTGGTTCCTCGGCCCCAAGGCCGAGAACCACCAGTTGCTGGAGGACCTCCTCCTGGACGCCGTGCGCGCCCACTCCGCCGACCGCCGGGAGCTCTACCCGAACGACCCGCCCTACGTGACCGAGGCCATCAAGGAGTCCGACGCCTACCACCAGGACGTCAAGACCCTGCGCTCCGAGTTCGACACGCTGCTCAAGTCCCTGCGCGGCTCCGTCCCGGCGTACAGCTACCGGTTCCAGGGGCACATGAACTGGGACCTGACCATCCCCGGCATCGTGGGCTACCTCGCCGCCATGCTCACCAACCCGAACAACGTCGCCGCCGAGGCCTCGCCGGTCACGACCCAGCTGGAGCGGACCGTCGGCGAGGACCTGTGCCGGCTGCTCGGCTACCCGGGGCAGTCCTCCTGGGGGCACATCACCTGCGACGGCACCGTCGCGAACCTCGAAGCCGCCTGGTCGGCCCGCAACCTCACCTACCAACCCGTCGCGATCGCCGAGGCGATCCGCCGGGAGCCCGAGCTCGCCGATGCCCGGGACGTGGTCGTGGACCTGCCGGACGGCACCGAGCACCTGCTGCTGGACCTCACCCCCTGGGAGCTGGTGAACCTGCGGCCGGAGACCGTCCTCGGCCTGCCCGCCCGGGTGGCCGAGGCCTGCGGGACCGAGGACAAGCGGCTGGGCATCGCCGACAAGTACACCATCCAGTACCTGGGGTACGAGGCCTTCCGCGCGTTCCTCGGGGACGACGTCGCCCCCGGCGTGATCCTGGCGCCCGCCACGATGCACTACTCCTGGCCCAAGGCGGCCGCCGTGCTCGGCATCGGCCGCGGCCGGGTGCGCGCGGTGGCCGTGGACCTCGACGCCCGGGCCGTGCTCCAGTCGCGCCGCGAACTGCTCGACGCCTGTCTGCGCGACCACGAACCGGTGCTGCTGGACGTCGCCGTGGTCGGCAGCACCGAACTGAGCGCCGTCGACCCGCTGGCCGACATCCTCGCGCTCCGCGAGGAGTACGGGGCGAAGGGCCTGTACTACCCCGTCCACGCCGACGCCGCCTGGGGCGGCTACTTCGCCGCCATCAAGCGCCCGCCGCTCCAGGTCCCGCCCGGCTACCGCAAAGCCCGGATCACCCTCGACCTGGCCATGAGCGCCTACGTCAACGAGCAGTACGACGCCCTGCACCACGCCGACTCGATCAGCATCGACCCCCACAAGGCGGGCTACATCCCGTACCCGGCGGGCGGCTTGTGCTACCGCGACCGGCGCCAGCGCGAGCTGGTCGCCCTCGGCGCCGCCTACCTCGACCAGGGCGCCTACGACGCCAGTGTCGGCATCTTCGGCATCGAGGGCTCCAAGCCCGGAGCGGCCGTGGCCGGCGTCTACCTCAGCCACCGGGTGATCCGCACCGACGAGGCCGGCTACGGACGGATCCTCGGCCAGGCGCTGTTCAACAGCAAGCGCCTCTACGCGGCCGTCCGCACCATGGCCCGCCCCGACGACCCGTTCACCGTGACCACCGTCCAGCGCCTGCCCGCCGAGCGGGCCGCCCGGCCGGGGGCGCGGGACGTCGAGGAGCAGCTCAGGTTCATCCGCGAGCGCATCGTGCCCAGGAGCAACGAGGAACTCCTGGCCGACGACGAGGCCATGGCCCTGCTCAAGGAGCTCGGCTCGGACCAGATCATCATCGGCTACGCCTTCAACCCGGTCATCGGCGGCGAGCCCAACACCGACCCGCAGAAGGCCAACGAGCTCAACGACCTGATCTACTCCAGGCTCAGCATCCTCCCGAGCGCCACCGAAGCCCGGGTCCCGGCGCCGGAGGAGATGCCGCCCCTGATCCTCACCGGCTCCGAGTTCGACCCGGCCGTCTACGGACCGGAGTTCGTCGGCGACTTCCGGGCCCGGCTCGGCCTGACCGCCCAGGACGACCGCCGGCTCCCGGTCCGCTACCTGATCTCCACGACCATGGACCCCTGGGTCACGGACACCGCCGACGGCGACTTCATCCCGCGCATCGTGGACATCCTCCGCGACGTCGTCGCGAGCTGCGTCGAGGAGCTCCACCCGGCGGCCTGACGGCCCCACCCCTCGTCCCGTTCCCGCGTCCAAGCGAACGGGATGAGGGAGGCCCCGGGCCTGGAGCTGCTCCGCCAGGCCCTTGGCGCGCTGCGCCTCGGTACCGGTGGCCATGACCTGACGGATCGCCTGGTCGACGGCGGCGAGCGCCTGGCCGACCTCCTGG
>NZ_JBEXJK010000510.1:0-5245 GCF_040609095.1 Kitasatospora sp. NPDC004799 | reverse complement strand
GGGCGGACTCGACCAGGACGGCGGCGGCCGCGTCGGCGAGCAGGGTGCCGGTGCGGCCGGCGCTGAACGGGCGCGCCTCGCCGTCCCGGGCCAGCGCCCGCCCGGCGTCGAAGACCGCGAAGACGCCCGGTCCGACCAGGTGCCCGGCCGCGACCAGGACCCGCTCGTGCCGGCCCGTGGCCACCAGGGCGCCCGCGTCGGCGACGGCGGTCGCGGCGGCCACGCAGGCGCCGTTGTACACCCGGGTGACGCCCGGCGCGCCCCAGTCGGCACGGACTCCGGCGGCCACCGCGTCGGCGGTCGCGCGGGTGTGCTCGTCGCTGTGCAGGGCGAGCAGCACGGGCAGGGCGGCGCCCTCGGCGGAGGTCAGCCCGGCCTGGCGGCAGGCCTGGCCGATCGCGTCGAGCACGGCCCCGGCCAGCGGGCGGGTGCCGGTCGGTGGCGCGCTCTCGGCCGGTGGCGCGCCGTCGGCCGTCGGCGCGCTGTCGGGGAACAGCGCGGCCCGGGTGGTGCGGCGGGCGCTCACGTCGAAGCGGGTGACCGGGCCGAACAGCGGCGCGCCGTGGGTGACGGCCTCGGCCAGCGCGGCGAGCCCGCGCCCGGCGGCGCTCAGCACCCCGGCGCCGGTGACCACCGGGCGGCCGGCCGCCCGGCCCGGCGGTCCGGAGCCGGTGCGCGCGAGGGTCACGGCCGTACGCCCGCGCGGTCGGCGAGGACGGCCTCGCGCAGCAGCCCGGTGGCGTCGTCAACGGTGCGCACCGCGCCGAAGCGGTCGTCGTCGAGGTCCAGCTGGAGCCCGTACCGTTGCTCGAACTCCGCTACGAGCCAGGTGAGTTCGAGCGATCCGAGGTCCTCGGGCACGGTGTCGACGGCGCGCTGCCCGAACGCCGCCAGCATGGTGAGGACCTCGGCCCGGTCCGGCAGGGCGTCGGGGAGCGGGGCGCCGGTCACGCGGCGCTGCCGGAGGTGACGGGGAGGGCCTCGATCCGGCGGGCGACGTCGGCGGTGAACTCGTCCAGCGTCATCAGCGCGGTGGTCTCCATCTCGTCCAGGTCGAACTTGATCCCGAACTCGTCCTCGACCTGCACGGACAGGTCGGCCAGCGCGAGCGATTCGAGGTCCAGCCCGGCCGGGCCGAGGTCGGTGTCCCCGGTGACCTCGGAGACGTCGTACTGCATCTCGGCGAGTGCCGCCAGGACGAAGGCGCGGATGCGGTCCTGCATGGTGGTGGGCTCCTTGTCGGGGTGGTGGTGCGGGCCTGTCGGCGTGGTGCGGTTCGTCGGGGTGGTGCGGGTCAGCCGGTGGCGCGGTCAGCCGGTGAAGGCGGTCGCGCGCAGGGCGGCCGGATCGCGCAGCAGCTTCCCGGTGGCGGTGCGGGGGAGCCGGTCCAGCCGGGCCAGCCGGCGCGGCCGCTTGAAGGCGGCCAGGCGGCGGGCCAGCCCCTCCTGGACGGCGGCGAGGTCGGTCTCCGGTTCGGTGGCCAGGTAGGCCTCGATCGCGCCGCCGTCGAAGACCACGACGGCCTCGCGGACCTCGGGCAGCGCGGTGAGCGTCTGCTCGACCTCGGTGAGGTCGACCTTCAGGCCGCCGATCGAGACCTGGGAGTCCAGTCGGCCGAGCACGGTGACCAGGCCGTCGGCGGTCAGCCCGGCCGCGTCCCGGGTGTGCAGCCAGCCGTCCGACCAGCGGGTCGGGTCGTCCAGCCCGGGGTACGGCGAGGAGGCCGCACCGATCTGCAACTCGCCCTTCACCAGGCGCAGTTCCATGCCGTGCACGGGCTGCTTGGCGGGGTGGAGCGTACCGGAGAGGTCGGTGGCGATCACCCCGGTCTCGGTCATGCCGTACATGGTGCCGAGCGGGACGCCGTAGCGCTCGGTGAACAGCGCGGGCAGTCCCGGGCGGACGAGTTCGCCCGCCACGACCATCCGCCGCAGCCGGGGCAGCGGCGGGGGAGCGACTGCCCCCGCCAGCAGCTCGGCGTGGAAGGGCACCCCGATCACGGTGGTCGGCCGGTCGCTCGCGGCGACCTCGGCGAGGATGCCCGCCGCCGTCATCCGCTCCGGCACGGTGAGCGCGACCCGGGCGTACAGGCTGTTGAGCAGCCCGCCGACCAGGCCGAGCACGTGCACCACCGAGGAGAGCAGGACGACCCGCTCGCCCTCGCCGGGGAACTCCACCAGCCTGCGGTAGCAGTCGAGTTCGCGCAGCAGGTCGGCTGCGGTACGGGCGATGACCTTGGCCGGACCGGTGGATCCCGAGCTGAGCTGGACCAGTGCGTGCCCACTGCGGGCCGGGCGCCCGTCCGTCAACGGAACGGCCACCGGCTCGACTTCGGAGAAGCCGCGCAGCGCCGAAGCGGACCGATGGGCGGAGCCTACCAGCACCTGCGGGGCCAGCCGGGCCACCGCCGCGTCGATCTCGTGGTCGGTCAACCGGTGGTCGAGCAGCGCGACTTGGGCGCCGAGCCGCCAGCACGCCAGCAGTACCGCGACGAACGCCACCGAGGGCGGCAGCCGCAGCGCCGCCGTCCCGCCGGGGCCGAGCCCGGCGGCGGCCAGCCGGCCGGACTGCTCCTCGACCAGGGCGCGCAGCGCGTCCCGGTCGAGCGGCGCGCCGAGGTGCAGGCACTCCTCGCCGCCGGGGCCGGCCAGCAGCAGCCGGTCGACCCAGGAGTCCGGGGCGTCGGCGTGCGGCAGGAAGGCAGCCGGAAGTACGGAGGGGGAAAAGCCGGTCAACGCGGCTCCACACAAGTGAGGGGATTTGACATGAACGCCGTTAAAAAAATCCCAACGGCCAATTCCGTGGCCAGACCTTGGCACAGACGTTTGGTCAAATCAAGGTCTATACCAATGCGGTTGTTGCTCCTACGCTGCCCAACCAGGACCGGCCCGCGCGTGGCCGTCCTGGAACGAGGAATGCCCGTGGGAGTTCTCGCGCGGGCCGGGACCGAACGTGCGGCGCACGCCCGACTCCCCCCGGAAATCCGGGATTTCACCGACGGCGGCAGCGGCGCGGAACGCACCTCGGCGGTCGACCGGGGAGATGTCCGGGCGCCAGGCGCCGCGCCCGCGCACCCCGGTCGACGTCTCCGTCTGCGGCCCCGCGCCGACCCTGCTCGGCGGCCGCTCCCGCCCGGGGCCGTGCCGCCGGGCCGGGCCCCGGACCCCGCGCGGCCGCTGAACCGCGTTCTCCCCGAACCGCGTTACCCCACCAGGAGGCCCGACACATGACCGACCAGAGCGAGAGATTCCCGGGCTGGGACTGGGACGACCCGGACGGGCTGGCCCCCCGGCTGGACGCCTTCAGCGCGCGGGTCGCCACCTGCGACACGCTCCGGGCGCACCCCGGCGGGCTGCCGCGCGACCACGCGGGCCTGCGGGAACTCGGCATCACCGGCATCGAGTTCGCCGCCTTCCGCACCGCCCACCCGGAGGGCCTGGGCACCGACCTCGCCGCCCTGCGCAGCCCCGACACCACGGCCGAGCCCGGCACCCTCTACCGCGTCGACGGCGACCGCTGGTTCACCCGGCTCGACATCGCCGAACCGCTGCCCTTCGCCGACGACAGCGTCGACTGGGTGTACGCCGAGCACCTGATCGAGCACGTCACCCTGCCGGTCGCCGTCGGCTGGCTGCGCGAGGCCCGCCGGGTCCTGCGCCCCGGCGGCGTGCTGCGCCTGACCACCCCCGACCTCGCCCGCTACCTGGTCGGCTACGCCACCGACGACGGCTTCCTCGCCAAGCACCGGCGCCGGCTGACCACCCTCGGCTTCGGCCCGCCGATGCCCACCCGCCCGGCCTTCCTGGTCAACCAGATCTTCCGGTACTTCGGGCACCAGTGGATCTACGATGTGGACGAGCTGCGACACGTCCTCACCCAGGCCGGCTTCGACCGCGACCGGATCCGCCGCTGTGCCTACCGCCAGGGCATCCGACCGGACGTCGCCGACCTCGACACGGCCTTCCGCACCGACGAGAGCATCTACGTCGAGGCGGACAGCTGAGACCCCCGCACCGAACGGACCCGCCGATGCCCCTGCACCCCCAGGCCGAGGCGCTGCGCGCCCGGCGCGCGAGCAGCGCCACCCCGCCGCTCTACACCCTCACCCTCGCCGAGGCCCGCGCCGCCGACCTCGCGGACATCCGCGCGGCGGCCGGCGCGCCCGAGCCGGTCGCCGCCGTCGAGGAGCACCGCATCCCCGGCCCCGGCGGCGAACTCGCCCTGCGGCTCTACCGCCCCGAGCCGCCCGGCCGCCGACTGCCCGCCCTGCTCTACCTGTTCGGCGGCGGCTGGACGCTCGGCTCGCCCGACACCAGCGACGCGATCTGCCGCCGGCTCACCAACGCCGTCGGCTGCGTCACCGCCTCCGTCGGCTACCGGCTCGCCCCCGAACACCCCTTCCCCGCGGCGCTGCACGACTGCCGCGCCGCGCTGCTGCAACTCGTCCGACGGGCCGAGGAGTTCGGCATCGACCCGGACCGGCTCGCGGTCGGCGGCGACAGCGCCGGCGGCAACCTCGCCGCCGCGCTCACCCTGCTGCTGCGCGCCGAGGGCGGCCCCGCCCCGCGCCACCAGCTGCTGGTCTACCCCAACACCGACCACGGCGCCGACACCCCGTCGCTGCGCGCCCACGACGACCCGGCGCTGTTCAACCGCCGCTCGGTGGCCTGGTACTGGGGGCACTACCTGGCCGACCCGGGCGACGGCGCCAGCCCGTACGCCTCCCCGCTGCGCGCCGCCACCCTGGCCGGACTGCCGCCCGCGACCGTGCTGACCGCCGAGTACGACCCGCTGCGGGACGAGGGCGAGCAGTACGCCGAGGCGCTGCGGGCCGCCGGCGTCCCGGTGGAGCTGCGCCGCTACCAGGGCATGCCGCACGGCTTCTTCGCCATGACCGGCACCCTGGACGCGGCCGCCGAGGCCCAGGCCTTCGCGGCCGAGCGCCTCCGGGAGGCGCTGCGGTGAAGCTCGACCTGGACGGCCCGGACGACCTGGACGACCTGCACGCCTCGCCGGCCGATCCGCTGCTGGACGCGATGACCTTCCCCGACGAGGTCACCACCCGCTACCCGGACGCCGTCTCCTTCGCTCCCGGCCGCCCCTACGAGGGCTTCTTCGAGCCCGAGGACGTCCAGGCCTCCCTGCGGACCCACCTCGCCCACCCGGCCGACCGCGGCCCCGACCCGGCGGCGGTCCGGGAGGCGGCCGAGCGGGTGCTGCCGGAGCAGTTGAGCCGTTTCCTGCC
>NZ_JBEXJK010000509.1:0-5251 GCF_040609095.1 Kitasatospora sp. NPDC004799 | reverse complement strand
GGTGACCTTGTGCTGGTTGCGGGTGGCGAGGATCAGGCGGGTGGACATGCCGTCCACCCTACCGAGGCCCCGGGAGCGGTCAGCCGGTGCAGACCAAGGTGAGGTGGCCGGCCCCGAGGAGCCCGCCGCCCGGCGCGGCACCCTGCACCCCTGCCCCGAACGGACCGAACGGTTCGGGCAGTTCGAGCAGTTCGGGCATGCGGAGCCCGGCGGCAACTGCGCCGCCCGGCTCCGCGCCCTCGCCCTGCCCCGGCACGCCGTCCCGCCCCGGGAGTCGGCCGGCTCCTTCGACCACCGCTTCGACGCCGCCGCCCCCGCCGACATCCCGTCCGACGGCACCTGGCACACCGTCACCGTCGGCGAGATCCCGCTCGCCGTCCGCCCCGAGTACGTCACCGTCCCCGCCGTCGAGGAGAAGGTGTACGCGACCCTGGTGCTCGCCAACCGCACCGACCAGGCCGTCCTGGCCGGCCCGGCCGAGGTCACCGTGGACGACGAGTTCCTGCTCACCGCCGCCCTGTCCACCCTGGCGCCCGGCGGCACCCGGCGGCTGGGCATCGGCGTCGCCGAGAGCATCGAGGTGGCGCGCCGCACCGAGCTGCACGAGTCCGCCACCGGCATGCTGAAGGGCAACAGCACCGTCCTCGACCACCGGGTGCACGTGCGGCTGGCCAACCGGCTGGGACGCGCCGTCACCGTGGAGGTCCGCGAGCGGGTGCCGGTCACCTCCGACGCCGAGATCCGGATCGAGGAGCGGGCCGACTGGCAGGCCCCGGCCGTCTCCACGCCGGACTGCCCGCCCAGCACCCGGCTCTGGCGGGTCGACCTGCCGCCCGGCGGACGCTCCGAGCTGGACGGCGGCTACCTGATCAAGATCCCGGCCGGAAAGGCCATCGTCGGCGGAAACCGGAGGAACTGAGCGATGACCGTCGAGACCCTTCCCCTCCCCGTCACCGCCGTGACCTGCCTGGAGGACCGCAGCCAGGTCGAGCGCACCACGACGGTCGGGCTCGCCGCGGGCGTGCAGCGGCTGCGCCTCGGCCCGCTCACCGCCCTCGCCGTCGACCGCACCCTGCGGGCCGAGTCCGCCACCGACGGCGTCCGCGTGCTGGACGCCCGGCTGGTGCGCGGCTGGGCCCCGCGCGCCCCGCTGCCGCCCGGCCCGGAGGACTCCGAACTGCGCCACCGGCTGCACCGGCTGGACGCCGAGACCCGGCTGGCCGACCAGGCCCGGGCCCGGCTGGAGGCCCGGCTGGCCCTGCTCGCCCAGCTCTCCGCCGACCTGCTGCGCGAGATCGGCGAGGGCGCCGGCCTCGGCGAGCTCGAACCCAACCGCTGGGCCCGGGAGCTCGGCCGGGTGGACACCGAGCGCGAGCGCTACGGCGAGGAGCTGCGTGCCACCCACTCCCGGCTGCGCCGCCTGGAGCAGGAGCGCTCGCAGGCCCTGGTCGCGCTGGACCGGGCCGAGGAGGACCCGGCCGAGCTGACCGCCCACCTGGAGCTCACCGTCGAGGCGGCCCGGCCCGGCCCGGCCGAGCTGACCGTCTCCCACCTGGTGCCCTGCGCGCTGTGGCGCCCCTCCTACCGGGCGACCCTGGACGGCGGCCAGCTGCGCCTGGAGTCGGAGGCGGTGGTCTGGCAGCGCACCGGCGAGGACTGGACGAACGCCCGGCTCACCTTCTCCACCGCCCGCTCCGCCCTCGCCACCGCCCCGCCCGCGGTCGCCGAGGACGTCCTGGTGCTGCGCGAGCGCACCGACGAGGAGCGCCGCACGGTCGACGTCCAGCTGCGCGAGGAGGCGGTCGCCACCCTGAGCCCGACCGGGCCGGCCGGCCCGGCCTCCCGGGTGCCGGGCGTGGACGACGGCGGCGAGGTCCGGGTGCTGCCCGCCCCCGCCCCCGCGACCGTGCCCGGCGACGGCCGCGCGCACCGGGTGCCGCTGGGCGCCGCCACCGGCCCGGCGAGCAGCGAGTACGCCTGCGCCCCGGAGCTGTCCCCGCTGGTCACCGAGGTGGTCCGGTTCCGCAACACGGCCGCGCACCCGCTGCTGTCCGGCCCGGTCGAGCTGGTCCGCGGCAGCGGCTTCACCGGCCGCGGCGAGCTGCGCTTCACCGCCGCCGGGGCCGAGGCCGAACTGTCCTTCGGCAGCTCGGACGGCTACCGGGTGGTCCGGGAGACCGAGGAGCGCCAGGCCACCGCCGGCCTCACCGGCCGCCAGACCACCACCCGGACGGTCCGGCTGCACCTGTCCCGCTTCTCCGGCCCGGAGGAGCGCGACGAGCGGATCGTCACGGTGCGCGAGCGGGTGCCGGTCTCCGAGGTGTCGGCGGTCGAGGTGCGGCTGCGCAAGGAGGAGTGCTCCCCGGCCCCGGACTCCTTCGACGCCGAGGGCATCGTCCGCTGGGACGTCCCGCTCGCCCCCGGCGCCCGGCGCACCGTCACCCTGGTGTACGAGGTGTCCGCCTCCGCCAAGGTGGTCGGACTCTGAGCACCGCGGGGCCTGGCTCCGAGCAGGCGCCGCAGGCGCGACGGCTGACACCCGCCGTGCCGGTGACACCCGCTCAGGTCCAAACCGGAGACAACGGGTAGAAAAGGAAGCATGATCCTCCACCTTGCTCCCCTGGACGACTGGCTGGCCGACCCCGGCCGCCCGTACGCCACCGCGTCGCTGCTCACCGACGGGTTCATCCACTGTTCCGCGGACGAGCAAACGGCGCTGGCGGTGGCCAACACCTTCTTCGCCGACACCCCCGACCCGCTGATGGTGCTGCTGATCGAGGAGTCGCTGGTGGAGCCGATGGTGAAGTGGGAGGCCCCGCACGGCGCCCCGCCGCCCGGGTCCACCCCCGGCGTGCTCTTCCCGCACATCTACGGGCGGCTGAACCGCACCGCCGTGGTCGGCCTGCAGAAGGTCGAGCGCGGACCGGACGGCCGCTGGGCCTCGCTCAGCCCCTGGAGCTGACCACGCGGGCGCGACCGGCGGCCCCAAGCCGTCCGGCCGTCCGTCAGGCAGGCGCGACCGGCGGCCCCAAGCCGTCCGGCCGTCCGGCCGTCCGTCAGGCGAGCCCGACCCGCCCTACAGCCACCCCCGCTCCCGGGCCGCCATCCCGGCCTGGAAGCGGGTGGTGGCGCCCAGCGAACGCATCAGGCTCTGGAGCCGGCGCTGGGTGGTCCGGGCGCTCCAGCCGAGCGAGCGGGCGATCGACTCGTCGGTGAGGCCGGCCGCCAGCAGGCCCAGCAGCTTGCGGTGGTCGGCCTCCGGCTCCGACCCGGCGTCCTCGGTGCCGACCGCCGCCTGCAGCCGGACGGCCCGCTCCCACTCCGCCTCGAACAGCGTGTCCAGCGCCTGGAGCAGCGCCGAGGGGTGGATCACGTACGCGGCGTCCAGCACGCTGTCACCGACGCTGATCGGGATGATCGCCATCCGGTCGTCCGAGATGATCATCTTCATCGGCAGGGTCGGCCGGACCCGCGCCTCCTCGCCGTCCGCGACGCCGACCAGGATGTTCTTCTCCAGCCGCCCCGGCCAGGCCACCGCCTCCCGGTCGTAGATCGTCCGGAACTTCACGCCCTCGCTCAGCCGCCGCCGCTGCAGGGGCATCGGCGACACCGGGTCCTGGATGTACGGCGGGCGGTCGAAGCCGCGCACCTGGTACTGGCTGGTCTCGGTGACGTGCTCCAGCCGCTGGGCGATCGCCTCGCCGCCGGTCAGCACCTCCACCGAGTGCGCCGGGTCGGTGTACCGCGAGGCCTCCCGGAAGGCGTCCATCAGCCGGTGCATCTCGGCCCGGGCGTAGCGCAGCTCGGACTCCCGGTGGCCGATCAGGGTGCCGATCGCGACGTCCGGGGGCACCGGCAGGTAGCGGTGCCGGTCCACCGGCGCCCGGGTGGCCATGCCCTGCTGGGCCAACCGGTCCAGTGCGCGCACGCTCTGCTGGAACGTCAGCCCGCAGCTCTCCGCCAGCTCCTCCGCCGTGGACTGCGGGCTGGCCACCAGCGCCGCGTAGACCTGCCCGTCCGGCTCCGCCAGTCCCAGCGCGCCGAGGGCCTGTCCGCCCGCCCGCCCCAGTGCTGCATCGGACACGACGCCCTCTCCCCTGCTCGCCCGTTCCCGTCGGCCCGTTCCCGTCGGGCTCTTCCCACCCGGCCGGCCGCGCCCGTGCTGGCGCAGTCCCGCCACGCCGTGGGGTGGTGCTCGGTGGCCATCCTCGGCCACGGATCATGGCGCTGACAAGGCCGTGACCAGCGGTTGCGTCCCGGCTCACACCAGGTGTCCGGAACGTGGACGTCCGCCTGCGGGCACCCGGGAACGCCGGAGCCCCCGCCCGCAGCAGGTGCGGACGGGGGCTCCGGAAGGGCGGACGGAGGCCTACCGGCCTACAGGCCGACCTCGCGCATCAGCTGGCCGACCTCCGGGTTGGTCAGGCGGCGCAGCCAGCCCGACTTCTGGTCGCCCAGGGCGATCGGGCCGAAGTGGGTGCGCACCAGCTTCTCGACCGGGAAGCCGACCTCGGCCAGCATCCGGCGGACGATGTGCTTGCGGCCCTCGTGCAGGGTCACCTCGACCAGGTAGTTCTTGCCGACGTTGGAGACCACCTTGAAGCTGTCGGCGCGCGCGTAGCCGTCCTCCAGCTCGACGCCCTGGGCCAGCTGCTTGCCCAGATCGCGCGGGATCGGGCCCTGGATCGCGGCCAGGTAGGTCTTGGTCACGCCGTACCGCGGGTGGGTGAGGCGGTGGGCCAGCTCGCCGTGGTTGGTGAGCAGGATGATGCCCTCGGTCTCGGTGTCCAGGCGGCCGACGTGGAACAGCCGGGTCTCCCGGTTGGTCACGTAGTCGCCCAGGCACTGGCGGCCGTCCGGGTCCTCCATGGTGGAGACCACGCCGGCCGGCTTGTTCAGCGCGAAGAACAGGTAGGACTGGGTGGCGACGGTCAGGCCGTCCACCTTGATCTCGTCCTTCTGCGGGTCGACCCGCTTGCCCTGCTCGGTGACGCGCTTGCCGTTGACCTCGACCCGGCCCTGCTCGATCAGCTCCTCGCAGGCGCGGCGGCTGCCGATGCCGGCCCGGGCCAGCACCTTCTGGAGGCGCTCGCCCTCGGGCTCGCCGAAGGTCTTGGGCAGCTTGACGGCCGGCTTGTCGTGCCGGGCGAGGACGGCGTCCTCGATCTTGGCCTGGAGCTCGCGGGAGCGCTGCGGCTGGCGGCGCGGGTCGCCCGGGGCGCCCTGGCCCTCGCGGCGCGGACGCGGGGCC
>NZ_JBEXJK010000508.1:0-5285 GCF_040609095.1 Kitasatospora sp. NPDC004799 | reverse complement strand
TGGGAGCCACGAACGTTCTACGGGCCGGGCTGGTCCGTCGCGAAGCCCAACCGGCTTAGCGAGAAGCCCCCGGCTTCAGCCGGGGGAGGAGTCACCGACAGGTACTTCCGTTCTCAGGGACGAGGCATCCCGCGGCGCAGAGCTCCGCGCTCGCACGGGGTCGCACACCAGTGTCTCCGCGGGAGGGGCCGTCGCCGAACCCGGCCGCCGGGCGGGTGTCACGCCGGGGGCAGGCCGAGGGTGGGGAGGTGGTCGGCCATCAGGAGGGCGACGAGTTCGCGGCGGCTGCCCACGCCGGTCTTGTGGAGGATCGCGGTGACGTGCTGCTGGACGGTGGGCACGGTCAGGTGCAGGAGGGCGGCGATGTCCTTGGTGCTGGTGCCGCGCACCGCGTGCACGGCGACCTGCTGTTCGCGCGGGGACAGGCCGTGGGCGAGGATCGCCAGCGGCAGGCGCTGGACGGGGGAGACCGGGGAGGCGACCACGGCGACGCCGCCGCGGCGGCCGTCCAGCGGGGAGGCGTGCAGGACCAGCCACTGCCCGTCGGGGGCGCAGACCCGCACCTCGGCGGGGGCGCCCTGGCGGGCGGCCTGGCGGGCGACGGTGACGAAGCCGCTGGGCACCCCGCCGGTCTGGGCGATGGGTTCGGCCATCCGCCCGATCAGGTCGCGGGCCGCCGCGTCCGCCGAGCGCAGCCGCCCGTACCCGTCCAGGATCGCCACCGCCGGGGCGTGCACGGGCTGGGTGCGGGCGCGGCGCAGGGCGGCGAGGTGGGTGTCGCGCAGGGCGGCGCCGATCGGGGCGGCGACGCGTTCGGCCAGGCGCAGGTTGGGCACACCGTAGCTGCCGCGGGCGCGGTCGCGCATGAACGCCCCCGAGCCCCAACGGCCGCCGCCCAGGTCGAAGTTGATCCGCAGCTCGTCGCCGTAGCCGCAGGGGTGGAGCAACTCCCGGTAGCGGACGCTGCGTTCGGGGCGGCCGTCGGTGGCCCGGTCGACGGTCTGCGCCCGGTGGCCGGAGGCGCGGATCGCGGTGAAGGTGGTGAGGTCCTCGCCCTGGAGCTCCAGTTGGACGGCCTGCTCGAACTGGGCCGGGTCCAGACCTTCGGCGACGGTGGAGGTGGGGAACCCGGTGACCGGGTCGTTGCCGTGGAAGCAGCCGCCGTCGAAGCCGAGCGGTTCCAGCAGCAGGGTGTGCAGCTCGCGGAACAGCTCGGCGGCCGGTAATTGGGCGGCCGCCAACTCGCCGATGGAACCCAGCACTTCCCGCTCTACGTCACGTCGTTTGGCCACGGACGGAATACTACGGAAGCCGGGGCCCGGCGTCCGGTGAACGGACGAGGACGGATGGACGAGGAGAGAGGCGGGAAGGGCGGACGCGCCTCCGTTCGGCGCCCCCGCCCCCGCCCCCCGTACCCGGCTCCCCGTCCCCTCGTCACGCGGGGAGCGAGGTCAGCTCCACAGGTTGGCCGGCTGGTCGTCGATGGCCGTCCAGAAGCGGGTGCCGGTCGGCAGGGTGCCGTTGGCCCACATGCCCCAGCCCCCGGCGTCGTGGAACTCCGTCATCCGGAAGCCGGTGCCGAAGGACGAGGCGCACAGCTGGTCGGCGACGGCCCGGCCGGTCAGCAGGGTGCCGGCCACCGGCGCGGTGGCCTTCAGCTCACCGCCGCCCCAGGCGTGCGAGCCGGGCGTGGGCGGCATGCCCACCGGCGCGGGCCGGCCGTCCTGCTTGATGCACAGCACCGGCAGCTGGAAGCCCGCCCAGGTGTCTCCGTGGTACGGGTCGCTCTGCCCGTCGTAGCCGACGTGCACCAGGTTGTCGGCGCGCTGCTCCAGGTTGGCCCAGGTCATGCCCTTGTGGGCGCCGATCGGGCCGAACAGGGCGGTGTAGACGGACTTGTCGATGTCCCACTGCTGGTAGCGGCTGTCGGCGCAGTCGGTCATGTAGAGCTTCCAGCCGCCGAAGGGCTTCGTGTCGTTGTCCAGGCACTGGCCGCTGCCCTCGTTCCTCAGCCGCACCCCGATCATGTCCCACTTCGCCGTCTCGCCACCGGCGTTGAACGGGGTGACCTCCCACCGCTCGCCGGACGAGCCGAAGGGGCACTGGACGACGCGTCCGCCGTTCGACAGGCAGAACTTCGGGTTGGAGTTCGGGTGGACGGTGAAGGAGCCGGGCCTGCCCGGTACGGGCGTGATCCCGAAGAGCAGGGGGTTGTCGGACGGCGCGCAGGGGTGCAGTTCGGGCTGGCCGAAGGCGCCGGGGCCGGGGCAGCGGTCGGACCCCTGGTTGTACAGGACCGTCGCGGGGGTGTCGGCCGACGCCGTGCCGGGCAGCAGGGCCGCACCGCTCAGGGCGAGGGCGAGGACGACCGCGAGGACGAGGCTGCGCACCGGCGAACGCACGAGGACCTCCGGACCGAGAGGGGGCGGGGCGGCCGGCGGCTGCGGGGCCGCCGACCACCGCCAGCCTGCCAGGGCCCGGTCAACCACCGGTATCCGTGCTTTCTAGGACCCCGCCGGACCCCGCCGGCAGCCTCCAGCCGATGCGCTACGCCCCCACGCGTCCGCGCCACCACGCCACCGTCGCCCGCACCTGCTCCTCCAGCGGCGTGGCCCGCACCGCGAACGCGGCCTCGTACGCCGAGCAGTCCATCACGAACGGCCGGTCGAACTGGTAGCGCACCTCCCGCAGTTCGCGCAGCAGCGGGGAGAACGCCCCCGCCACGGCCAGCGCGGCCGCGGGCAGGCGGCGCACCGCGGCAGGCCCGCGGCCCGCCTCGGCGGCCAGCCGCTCGACCATGCCGCGCACCGGCACGGGCGCGACGGTGGGCACGTGCCAGGCCCGGCCCCAGGCCCGCTCCTAGCCGGCGACCTCGACCATCGCCCGGGCCACGTCCGGCAGGTAGGTCCAGCTGTGCGCGGCGTCCGGGTCGCCGATCACCGCGACCTGCCGGCCCTTCAGCAGACCCGGCATCACCCGCCCGGCCAGGTGGCCGCCGTCGGTGACGCCGGGGCCGAAGAAGTCCGAGGCCCGCACCTCCACCGCCCGGATCCGCCCGGCCTCGTGCAGCGCCCGCGCCCGCTCCCAGGCCGCCGCCCGCACCCGCCCCTTGGGGCCGGTCGCGGCGAGCGGCAGGTCCTCGGTCAGCGGACCGGCCACCGGCCCGTAGCCGTACAGGTTGCCGAGCAGGACCAGCACCGCGCCGCTCTCCTCGGCCGCCGCGCACAGCGAGGCGCTCAGCGCCGGCCACAGCCGCGCCCACTGCGGCAGCGGCGGCGCGGCGCAGCCGTGGAGGGCGGCGGCGCCGCGGGCGGCCTGCGCCAGCCGTACGGGGTCGCTCGCGTCCAGGGCGAGGTGCTCGACGCCGGGGACGGCCGGCCCGGCGGGGCGTCCGGTACGGGTGACGACCCGGACCTCGTGGCCCTGTTCGGCCAGCAGGCGGGCGGTGGCGGCCCCGGCGGGCCCGTGTCCGACGACCAGGTGGAAGCTCATCCGCCCCACCCTAGTGGCGCCCCGGAACGAGGGTCGCGGCGGGCGGGCCGGGGGTGGCGCGCCGTCAGGCGGGGAGGGGTGGGGGTTCGGCAAATAATTGGTATGGCAATCGTAAAAGTGGATCTATGCTGGTGAAGATTCATGATCCTTTCGCACGAAACAGGTCCGCTCCTGATGAAGCTGCCCCGGGTGTCCGCCGTCGTCGCGGCCGCCGTCCTGGCCCCCGCCGTCCTCTTCCCCGCCACGGCCTCCGCCTCCGAGACCCCGAAGCCGACCGGCGTCTCCGGCCCCGACACCGGGTCCGACTCCGCCCGGGACACCGCACCCGAGGACGGCGACGGCCAGGAGAAGCGCGACCGCGCCGAGGTCCAGCGCATCCTCGCCGACCCCAACAGCGGCCCCGGCGTCCGCGAGGCGGCCGAGAAGGCCCTCAAGGGCGGCGCCGCCGAGCTGCGGCACTTCCTGGACGTCGAGCTGGCCGAGCAGCGTTACATCGACAACCGGGTCAGGACCACCCAGCTCCTCGCCACCGGCGGCCCCGCCGTGAAGAAGGCCGCCAAGGCCGCCCTGCGCGGCACCTACCAGGACGTCCTCGACTTCCTGGCGACCGGCCAGTTCACCGCCCGCGCCGAGGACGAGGACCGCGCCGAGGTCGAGGCCGTCCTCGCCGACCCGAACAGCGGCCCCGGCGTCCGCGAGGCGGCCGAGAAGGCCCTCAAGGGCGGCGCCGCCGAACTGCGCCACTTCCTCGACGTCGAGCTCGACGACCAGCGCGCGACCGACAACCACGTGCGGGCCTCACAGATCTACGCCGCCGGCGGCCCGGCCGTGAAGAAGGCCGCCAAGGCCGCCCTGCGCGGCACCGACGCCGACATCGCCGAGTTCCTGAAGACCGGCCAGTACGTCGCCCGCGCCGAGGACGAGGACCGCGCCAAGATCGAGGCGATCCTCGCCGACCCGGCCACCGGCCCCAAGGTGCGCGAGGCGGCCGAGCAGGCCCTCAAGGGCGGCGCCGCCGAACTGCGCCACTTCCTGGAGGTCGAGCTCGCGGACAACCAGCGGCCCGACAACCTGCTGCGCCTCACCCGGATCGCGGACGGCGCCGAGGGGGCCGGCCCGGCGCTGCGCCTGGCCGCGTCCAAGGCCCTGGACGGCACCTACCAGGACGTCCTCGACTTCCTGGCGACCGGCCAGTACGCCGCCCGCGCCCAGGACGACCGCGCCGAGGTCGAGCGCATCCACGCCGACCCGGCCACCGGCCGCGCCGTGCGCGAGGGGGCCCAGAAGGCGCTCAAGGGCGGCGGCGCCGAGCTGCGGCACTTCCTGGCCGTCGAGCTGCCGGTGCTGCGCGAGAGCGACAACCGGGTCAAGGTCTCCCAGATCATCGAGACCGGCGGCCCGGCGGTGCGCAAGGCCGCCCTGGCGGCCTCCGAGGGCAGCTACGCGGACATCCTGGCCTTCCTCAAGGACGGCTGGGCCAAGGCGAAGGCCGAGGACGAAGCCGCGGCGGCGGCCAAGCCGGGTACCGGCAACGGCACGGGCACTGACACCGGCACCGGCACCGGCTCGGGTACGGGCAACGGCACCGGCGGCTCCGGGCAGCAGCCGCAGACCGTCCAGCCCGCCGGCCACACCGGCACCGGGACCACCACCGCCACCCGTACGGGCAGCGGCACCACGAGCACAACCGGCACCGGCACCGGCACGCTCGCCGCCACCGGCACCGACGGGCTCGGCTGGGAGGCCGGCGGCGCCGCCGCGGCCCTCGCCGCGGGCGCGGCGATGGTCGTGGC
>NZ_JBEXJK010000507.1:0-5331 GCF_040609095.1 Kitasatospora sp. NPDC004799 | reverse complement strand
GGCGTACGGAGCGTCCCGAACGCCCCGTCAACGCCCCCGTACGCTCCCCGCGCACGTCGGCGCCGCGGCCGTCCGGGGCCGTCGGGGCGTCCGGAATCAGACCTTGAGGTACTTGCGCAGCGTGAAGAACGCCGCGACGCCGGCCATGCCCATACCCACCACGATCAGCAGCGGTATCACCGCGAGCACCGAGCCGAGGCCGATGAAGTGGATGAACTGCACCCGGTCGGCCAGCCAGTTCTGGACGAAGAAGTGCCCGCCGATCAGCAGCCCGGAGGCCATCATCGCGCCGAGCAGCGCCGAGAAGGCCGCCTCCGCGATGAACGGCATCTGGACGTAGAAGTTCGACGCACCGACCAGGCGCATGATCCCGGTTTCACGCCGCCGGCTGTACGCCGACACCCGGACGGTGTTGACGATCAGCAGCAGGGCGACGAACAGCATCAGCACCATGATCACGAAGGCCGCCGTCTGGAGGCCGTTGAGCAGGCCGAACAGGTTCTCCAGGATCTTCCGCTGGTCCTCGACCGACTTGACGCCGGGCTTGCCCGCGAAGGCGCTCTGGATCACGTCGTACTTGGTCGGGTCGTTGAGCTTGACCCGCCAGGACTGCGGCATGGCGTCCGGGCCCAGGACGGAGATGAGCGGGTTGTCCGGGTTCATCTCCTTCCAGTGCTTGTACGCCTCGGCCGAGCTCTCGTAGGTGGACGACTGGACCACCGAGGTCATCTTGTCCAGCTGGTCCTTGATGTCCTGGACCTGCTGGTCGGTGGCCGCGCCCTTGTCGCACTGGGGCGAGTTGCGGGCGTCCGCCTTGGTGCAGAAGTAGATGCTCACCTCGACCTTGTCGTACCAGTACCCCTTCATGGAGTTCACCTGGTCGCGGACCAGGAGCGAGGAACCGGCGAGGGCGAGGGAGAGCGCGACGCTGACCACGACCGCGATGGTCATGGTCAGGTTGCGTCGGAGACCCACACCGATCTCCGACAGGACGAACTGGGCACGCATGCGGGAAACAACTCCAGGGTCGGTACTGCTCTGGGTCTGGCGGATCGGGCCGACGGCCCCACGGGTCAGCGCCGGTCGGTCAGTGCTGGTACCCGTAGACGCCGCGGGCCTGGTCGCGGACGAGCAGCCCCTTGTCGAGCTCGATGACGCGCTTGCGCATCTGGTCGACGATGGCCTGGTCGTGGGTGGCCATCAGCACCGTGGTGCCGGTGCGGTTGATGCGGTCGAGCAGCTTCATGATGCCGACCGAGTTCTGCGGGTCGAGGTTGCCCGTGGGCTCGTCCGCGATGAGCAGCATCGGACGGTTCACGAAGGCGCGGGCGATCGCCACGCGCTGCTGCTCGCCACCGGACAGCTCGCCCGGCATGCGGTCCTCCTTGCCGCCGAGGCCGACCAGCTCCAGCACCTCGGGCACCACCTTGTTGATGGCGCTCTTGGGCTTGCCGATCACCTCCAGGGCGAAGGCGACGTTCTGCGCGACCGTCTTGTTCGGCAGCAGGCGGAAGTCCTGGAAGACGGTGCCCAGCTGGCGGCGCATGTGCGGCACCTTCCAGTTGGACAGCTTGCCGAGGTCCTTGCCCAGCACGTGCACCGCGCCCGTGCTCGGGCGCTCCTCGCGCAGGCACAGGCGCAGGAAGGTGGACTTCCCGGAGCCGGACGAGCCGACCAGGAAGACGAACTCACCCTTCTCGATCTCCAGCGAGACGTTGTCCAGGGCGGGACGGTTCTGCTTGGGATAGGTCTTGGAGACGTTGTCGAATCTGATCACGGCTGCATCACGGAGGCCATCCTAGGCGGCGCCAGTCCTCGGTCGGTCCGCCCCGGAGGCCCGGTCCGTGGGCGGGCGACAGGAGCGCGGAGGGCTGCTCCCGGACTCGGACCATACGCGAATCGGCAACCGGCCCGCAGGGGCCGCCCGCGACAACGGCCGACCCCTGGGGGAGAATGTCCGTTTATGCCCCGAATATTGCGAGGCATCTCACAGCCCGGAAGCCGGAACCGCCGGAACCTGGCAGAGTGGAGGGGGGCGACCGTGTCACGGCCGCTCCCCCGTACAGGGCAGCGCATGGAACCAAAGCCCCGTCCGGTGCGTTGGCTGTAGGCAAGGAGGAGATCGCATGACCTGCGACCATCTGGTGTGCGCCAACTGCAACGGCCGCGTCAGCGACGGGCGTTGCCCGGTGTGCCGGGCCAACCGGGCCCGGATGCAGGAGCAGCAGGGGCCGTTCGCCGCCCTCTCCCCCGCGATGCTGCTGGCCCTGCTGGCCGGGCTGCTCGCGGTGGCGCTGATCGCCCGGCAGGCGCTGGCCTGACACCCACGAGACGTACGAGAAGGCCCCCGACCGCTGCGGTCGGGGGCCTTCTCCGTGCTCAGTGACTACTCGGCGCTGGTCTCGCGCTGCTTGCGCCAGCGGATGCCGGCCTCGATGAAGCCGTCGATGTCGCCGTCCAGCACGGCCTGCGGGTTGCCGGCCTCGTACGCGGTGCGGACGTCCTTCACCATCTGGTACGGGTGCAGCACGTAGGAGCGCATCTGGTTGCCCCAGGAGCTGCCGCTGTCCTTGAGCGCGTCCATCGCCGCCTTCTCCTCCTGGCGGCGCCGCTCCAGCAGCTTGGCCTGGAGGACGTTCATCGCGGACGCCTTGTTCTGGATCTGCGAGCGCTCGTTCTGGCAGGAGACCACGATGCCGGTCGGGATGTGGGTGATGCGCACCGCCGAGTCGGTGGTGTTGACGCCCTGGCCGCCGGGGCCGGAGGCGCGGTAGACGTCCACCCGCAGCTCGCCCTCGTCGATGTCGACGTGGTCGGACTGCTCGACGACCGGGAGGACCTCGACGCCGGCGAAGGAGGTCTGCCGGCGGCCCTGGTTGTCGAACGGGGAGATGCGGACCAGGCGGTGGGTGCCCTGCTCGACCGAGAGGGTGCCGTAGGCGTACGGCGCCTTCACGGTGAAGGTCGCGGACTTGATGCCGGCCTCTTCGGCGTACGAGGTGTCGTACACCTCGGTGGGGTACCCGTGCCGCTCGGCCCAGCGCAGGTACATGCGCATGAGCTGCTCGGCGAAGTCGGCGGCGTCCACGCCACCGGCCTCGGCACGGATGTTGATCAGCGCCTCGCGGGCGTCGTACTCGCCGGACAGGAGGGTGCGGACCTCCAGCTCCTCGACCGCCTTCTGCAGGGCGACGAGCTCGACCTCGGCCTCGGCGCGGGTGTCCGCGTCGTCCTCGGCCTCGGCGAGCTCGAACAGGACGCCCAGGTCGTCGATGCGGCCGCGCAGGCCCTCGACGCGGCGCAGTTCGCCCTGGAGGAAGGAGAGCCGGCTGGTCACCTTCTGCGCGTTCGCGACGTCGTCCCACAGGGTGGGGGCGGCTGCCTCCTCCTCCAGGACCGCGATGTCGGCCCGGATCTTGTCCAGGTCGAGGACGGCCTCGATCGACCCCATGGTCGTATCGAGGTTCTTGAGCTCTTCGGAAGGATCGACGGCTGCCACGCCCCCAGGGTAATGGTTCCGGGAGTGGTCATGACGACACCCCCGGCTCCCCCGGGGTCTCGGCCGGGCGGGCCGGCCGTGGTCAGGGCGCCCGCGGGCCCGTGGTCGACACCGCCGGGCGGGTCGGGTGGCCGCCGTCCGGGGCGGTGGCCGCGAAGGCCGTCCAGGCCGCGGCGGCGCCCGCCAGCAGCAGCACGGTGGCGATCAGCACGGCCAGCAGCCGGCGGCGGCGCAGCAGGGCCTGGCGGTCCCGCCGGTGGCCGGGGGCGGCGCGCTGGGCGCGGGACTCGAGCGCGTACGCGGCCAGCTCGTCGGCGGACGGGCGGCGCAGGCTGGTGTGGGTGTCCCGGGTGGAGTCCGGGGCGGCGCCGGGCACCAGCGGGACGGCCGGGCCGCGGCGGCGCTTGTGGGTGCCGGGGCCGGCGTCGATCTCGGCGTAGACGGCCTCGCCGGGGGTCAGCTGCTCCTCGGCCGGGGCCCGGCCCTGGCCGGGCACGGCGAGCACCGGCAGGCCGGCCAGCGAGGGCAGCTGCTCGCGCAGCCGGGCGGCCAGCTCGGCGGCGCGCAGCCGGGAGGCGGGGGCCTTGGCCAGGCACTCGGAGATGATCCGCCACAGCCCGTCCGGCAGGCCGGGGATCGGCGGCACCTGCTCGGTGACGTGCCGGCGCAGCACCGCGCCGGTGTGGCCGCCGCCGAACGGGGTGAAGCCGGCCAGCAGCTCGTACAGCACGGTGGCGAGGGCGTAGATGTCGACGGCGGCGCGCGGCTCCAGGCCCTCGATGATCTCGGGGGCGAGGTAGTCGGGGGTGCCGATGATCCGGGTGGCCCGGGTGCGGCGGGGGGCGTCGACCAGCCGGGCCACGCCGAAGTCGGTGAGCTTGGCGCGCGGGGCGCCGCCCGGGCCGGGGGCGGCGGCGAGGTCGAGCAGGACGTTCTCCGGCTTGACGTCGCGGTGGACGATCCCGGCCGCGTGCGCGGCGGCCAGGCCGTCGGCGACGTCGGCGATGATCGAGGCGGCGGTCTGCGGGGGCAGCGCGCCGTCCCGCTCCAGCCGGGAGCGCAGGTCGGTGCCCTGGACCAGCTCCATCACCAGGGCGAGGTCGCTGCCGTCCACCACCATGTCGCGCACGCCGACCACCCGGGGGTGGTCGAGGCTGGTCAGCGCGGTGCGCTCCTGGACGAAGCGGCCGACCAGCACCTGGTCGGCGGCGAGGTCCTCGCGCAGCAGCTTGACCGCCACCGGGCCGTCGGGCCCCTCACCGAGCCAGACCGTCCCGGCCGAACCCCGGCCGATCACCTGGTGGACGGTGTACCGGCTGCCGATCTTGCGTGCCAATGCTGCTCCGTGGGCGGCGCGGGAGCGCTCCGGGGGTCCGGCGCGCTCGGTGGGGCGGGACAACAGCGACCAACCTACGCGCCCGGAGGCCCTGCGCGGGCCGCCGAAGGGGCCCGGAGCGGGACTCCCGGCCGAGAAATCTCGCGAATTGTCGACATAGCGTCAATCCTGCCGTCCGGGCGGGCCGGAGTCCGGACCGGCGTCCTGACCGGCGTCCGGTCCCGGCCCGTTCCGGCCGCCCGGGGCGGGTGCTACGTGCCGAAGACGCTGTTCACCCAGTCGCGCGCCGAGTCGAACCAGCCCACCACGTTGTCCCAGTACTGCGGCAGCGGCGTGAAGTTCCACAGCGCCACCCCGGCCACGGCCAGCACCAGCAGCACCATCAGACAGCCCTTGAGGCAGCCGAGCCCCGGGATGTACATCCGGTTGCGGCTGAGCTGTCTCGTCAGCTGTTCAGATAAACCACCACGCAGATGCTGCAGGTGTCAGGCGTCGC
>NZ_JBEXJK010000506.1:0-5388 GCF_040609095.1 Kitasatospora sp. NPDC004799 | reverse complement strand
TCGATGTCGAGCACGCCGACCTCGGAGGAGAGGACGACCAGGCCGTCCTCGGTGATCGCGGCGGTCGGCTTCGCGGTGCTGCTCAGCGGCGCGGTGGAGACGATGCGGGCGGCCTACCCGGCCGGCCAGGCCCTGCGGCTCACCGGCCAGGCGATCGTCACCAACGACGGCACCCCGGGCCTCACCGACGAGGCGGTCGCCGCCCACCCGGTCGGCAAGGCCGCCCTGCCGACCCGCGCCTTCGTCCACCGCGCCGACGGGACGACCGCGGTGATCGACGCCCTCGGCTCCCGCGACCCGGCGTGGGACCGGCCCGGCGAGGCGGTGCTGGGCGCGTCCACGGCGACGTGGCTGGGCGTGACGGCCGGGCAGCAGTACCCGGTCCGCTTCGCCGACGGGGCCACCGTCCCGCTGCGCATCGCCGCGATCCTGCCGGACGACCCGGCCCGCGGCGACTTCGTGCTCGCCCGCAGCCTGGTCCGCAGCCACGACCCGGCCGCCCTGGGCGACGACCTCTTCGTCCCGGCGGACAGCGGGCCGGTCGCGGTGGTCCCCGGCACGGCCGTCCACGACGCCGTCCGCTACGCCCTGGACGACTACGACACCGACGCCCGGCTGACCGACAGCCTCGCGGCGATGCTGATCGCCGTCGCCGTCGGCTACAGCGCGATCGCCACCGCCAACAGCACCGCGCTGTCCGCCCACGGCCGCCGCCGCGACCTCGCCGTGCTGCGCTCGACCGGCGGCACCGTCCGCCAACTGGTCCTGCTCGCCGCGGCCGAGGCGGCGCTGGTGACCGCCGTCGCCACCCTGCTGGGCCTGCTGGCCACCCTGCCACCGCTGGCCGGGCTCGCCTCCGGCCTCTCCCAGAGCACCGGGGCCCCGGTCACCCTCCAGCTGGACCCGGCCGCCCTGGCCGCCGTGACCGGCGCCTGCCTGCTGCTGGCGGGCACGACCAGCGCGGTGGTGACCTGGCGCGCACTGCGGCGGGGGTGAGGCGGGGAGGAACGGTGCGGGTCGGCGGGCCCGGTCAGACGTCGGCCGGGAGGGCCGGGGCCCGGCGGGGCTGGCGCGGGAGGGCGAGGGTGAGGGCCTCGCGGGAGGCGGCCGGGAGGGCGAGGGCCGAGGCGGTCTCGGCGGGGAAGGGCTGGAGGCCCAGCAGGGCGGTGGTGAGGCGGGTGGTGGCGCGGTGCCAGTCGGGGATGCGCTGGAGCATGGCGTGGCCGCTGCCGGTGACGGTGTAGCCGCAGACCCGGGCCCCCGCGGCGCGGCTGCGGGCGGCGAAGGCGTGGGTGTCGGCGGGCGGCGTGACGGTGTCGCGGTCGCCGTGCAGCATCAGCACGTCCCGTCCGGCGAGCTGTTCGCACGGGTCCTCGGCCGGGCACCACGGTGCCAGCGCGACCAGGCCGGTGACCGACGGGTGCCCGCCGGCCCGCAGCGCGGCGCGCCCGCCCATCGAGTGGCCGACCAGCACCGTCGGCACCGGCCCCAGCAGCTCGGCCAGTTCGTCGAGCGCGGCGGTCGCGTCCCGCGCGGCGTCGGCCCGTTCGCCGTTCCAGCCGCGGTGGCGGTAGCGGACGGTCCCGACGGCCACCCCGGCGTCCGCGGTCGCCCTGGTGAGCCCGCGCAGGAAGCCGTGCATCCGCAGCAGCGGGAGGTTCAGCAGCCCGGGCCGGGCGAAGTTGTGCTCCTCGCCGCCGTGCAGCACCAGAACGGCGGCCTTCGCCGCGTCCGGCCGGACCTGCCAGTGCAGCGCCCGGTGGCCCACCGCGCGCTCCGCCGCCGTACCGCTCACTGCCGCACCGTCCCGTCCATACCGCCCGTTCCGTCCGTCCCGCCCCGTGGCCGGCCCCCGGAGCGTCACTGTACGCGTGCGGCCGGCCGGACGGTTCACCCGAGGGAACCATCCCGGACACCGGGCGCGCGCGGACGGGGCGGGCGCCTGCTATCCACGAAGGGTGGGGGGCCGGAAGCGCCCGCTCGTGGCGCCGTGTCACCGAGTGGAGGACTCCATGGCTCAGCAGCTCGCACTGTCCGTCGACTTCGGGTCGGGTTTCACCCAGGCCTGGTCGAAGATCGCCAAGGTCATTCCGCAGTTCATCGCCTTCCTGGCGATCCTGGTCATCGGCTGGTTCGTGGCCAAGGCGATCGCCAAGATCCTCGACCGGGTGCTGCGCCGGATCGGCTCCGAACGGGTCGCGGCGCGGTCCGGGGTGGCCGCGCACCTGGCCGGCTCCAAGTACGACATGACCGGCATCATTTGCAAGGTCGTCTACTACATCGTCCTGCTGATGGCCCTGCAGCTGGCGTTCGGCGTCTTCGGCCCGAACCCGATCAGCACGATGATCCACAGCATCGTGGCCTGGCTGCCGCGCGGCATCGTCGCCGTGGTGATCGTGGTGGTCGCGATGGCCATCGCCAACGCGGTGCGCGACATCGTGGGCAACGCGCTGTCCGGCGCCTCGTACGGCCGGACGGTCTCCACCCTGGCCTGGGCGTTCATCGTCGGCCTCGGCGTGATCGCCGCGCTGGGCCAGGCCGGGATCGCCACCGCGATCACCGGGCCGGTGCTGATCGCCGCGCTCGCCGCCATCGCCGGCGTGCTGGTGGTCGGTGTCGGCGGCGGCCTGATCATCCCGATGCGCCAGCGCTGGGAGCGGTGGCTGGACGGCGCCGAGCGGGAGACCGCCCGGCTGCGCGGCAACGCCTACCAGGCCGGCCGCTCGGACGCGCTGTCCAACCAGCCGGTCCGGCCGACCACCCAGACCGGCCCGGGCACCCCGCCCGCGCCGGGCATCGAGGGCGACCAGAACCGCTGACCGACCAGCGCCGGTGACCGGCCGGAACCGGTGACCGGCCGGGGTCTCAGACCTCCAGCAGGCCCTGCTCGCGCACCAGCCAGCAGATGGCGGTGAGCCGGATCACGGCGTAGTCGTAGCCGACCGGCTCCCGCCAGCCGATCTCGGCGAGCGCGTCCAGGAAGCCCAACGCGTAGTCCGACAACTCCTCACGGTCCAGGGGCCGGGGCGCGAGCTCCGGCCCCTGCGCGTACAGCAGCTCCCGCAGCATCGCCGCGTGCTGGTCGACCGCCGCGACGAAGCCGGGCTCGAAGGCGAACTCGGCCAGCCGGGGCGTGAAGGCCGTCACGATGCCGGGCAGCGGGCAGCCGGCCGGCTCGTCGGGGGAGCGCCGGAAGGAATCGTCGGTGGCGAACATCCGTCCACGTTAGGCGAGTCCCGGGGCGGGAACGGGCGCCCGTGACGGTTCCGTGCTGAGACCTTGGCCACCCCGCCCGGGCCGGCCGCCCGCCGAACGCCCGCCGCGTGAACGGTCCGTGGTCGGGCGGACCCGCTCTGCCGACCACCGGGTGCTCCGTACCAGAATGGCGGGCATGGATCTCCGCATCTTCACCGAACCCCAGCAGGGCGCGAGCTACGACACCCTCCTCAGGGTCGCCCGCACCGCCGAGCAGCTCGGCGCCTTCAGCGCGTTCTTCCGGTCCGACCACTACCTGAAGATGGGCGACGTCGACGGCCTGCCCGGGCCCACCGACGCCTGGATCACCCTGGCCGGCCTCGCCCGCGACACCAGCACCATCCGCCTGGGCACCCTGATGACCGCCGCCACCTTCCGGCTGCCGGGCGTCACCGCGATCCAGGTCGCCCAGGTGGACGCGATGAGCGGCGGCCGGGTCGAGTTCGGCCTGGGCGCCGGCTGGTACGAGGCCGAGCACGCCGCGTACGGCATCCCCTTCCCGAAGGAGAAGTTCGGGCGGCTGGAGGAGCAGCTGGCGATCATCACCGGGCTGTGGAACACCGCGCTCGGCGACACCTTCGACTTCGCCGGCGAGTACTACACGCTGACCGACTCGCCCGCGCTGCCCAAGCCCGCCCAGGAGCGCATCCCGGTGCTGGTCGGCGGCCTCGGCCCCAAGCGCACCCCGGCGCTGGCCGCCCGCTTCGCCGACGAGTTCAACCTGCCGTTCGCCTCGGTGGAGGACACCGCCGCCCAGTTCGCCCGGGTCCGCGCCGCCGTCGAGCAGGCCGGCCGCTCCGCCGACGAGCTGGTCCACTCCAACGCCCTGGTGGCCTGCGTCGGCCGGGACGACGCCGAGGTGGCGCGCCGGGCCGCGGCGATCGGCCGCGAGGTGGACGAGCTGAAGCAGAACGGGCTGGCCGGGACGCCGGACGAGGTGGTGGAGAAGATCGGCCGGTACGCGGCCGTCGGCAGCGAGCGGATCTACCTCCAGATCCTCGACCTGGACGACCTCGACCACCTGGAGCTGATCGCCTCCCGGGTCGCCCCGCAGCTCGGCTGACCCCCGGCCGCCGGGCCCGCGTCGGCCCGGCGGCCCGGGTGGTGGCCGGGGCCGTCCGTACCCGCTCCGACCTCCGCCCTTTACTCGCTCTTGGGAATGCGCGATGCTCCTAGAGCCTGGCGTCGGCTCGCAGCCGCGAGTCCGACGGCGGGCCGTGGAACGGGAACGGCGGGGGGAGACCGGGTGAGCGGGACGAGAACGGTGCGGACGGCGGCGGTGCCGAGGGTGCCGCCGCCGCGCACCGCCGGGGAGCGGGTCGTCCTGCCCGTGCCGCACGACCCGCCCGTGCGGCACGAGCTGCGCGGGCCCGGGCCGGCCGTCCTGCGCTACCCGGCCGGGGACCTGCTGGTCGTCACCGGCCTGCCCGGCAGCGGCAAGAGCACCCTGATGCGCCGCTGCGTCCGCGCCCCGCTGATCGACTCCCAGCTGGTCCGCGAGGAGTACGCGGCCCGGCTGCCCGGCCGGCTGCCGTACGCGCTCTACCGCCCGCTGGCCCGGCTCGCCCACTACCGGCGGCTGCGCCGGGCCGTCCTGGACGGCGGGCCGCTCGCGGTGCACGACTGCGGCACCCAGCCGTGGGTGCGGGCCTGGCTGGTCCGCGCCGCCGCCCGGCAGCGCCGCCGGGTGCACCTGCTGCTGCTCGACGCCGACCCGGCCGAGGCGCTGGACGGGCAGCGCCGCCGCCGGCGCGGCGTCTCGCGCTACGCCTTCGGCCGGCACCTGGCCGCGGTCGCCCGGCTGCGCCGCCGGATCCTGGAGGCCGGACGGCTGCCGGCCGGCTGTGCGTCGGCCGTGGTACTCGACCGGGCCGCCGCGCGCGCCCTGCGGGAGATCGACTTCACGGCGTCGTAGTCTCGGCGAGTCCGCGCCGGGCGCCGGCGGGTCCGGCCGGAGCAGGCCCGGAGCGCGGCCGAGACTCCGTCAACTCCCCTGTCAGGAGCGCTGATGCGCCGTACTGCCCGGGTGCGCTCGCGTGCCCCTCGCCTGTTCCCCTGCGCCGCCGCGCTGGTCGCCGCGGCCGGTCTGTGCCAGTTCGCCGCACCGGCCGGGCAGCGCGTCGCCGCTGCCCC
>NZ_JBEXJK010000505.1:0-5402 GCF_040609095.1 Kitasatospora sp. NPDC004799 | reverse complement strand
CACCGCCCGGCCGGCCTCCCCGCCGGGCCCGCCGTCCGGACCACGCGCCCGGACCACGCGCCCGGGGCAACGAGGGATGCGGAACCGGTGGAGCCGCCCTACGGTGAGGGCGGGACGTCGCACGGCCCTCCCGCCGTCGGGACGGCGCTCCCCCATCGAAGGCGAAGACCCGCTCGCCCGTCGGCCGCTCCCTTGAAGGCCGCGTACGGAATCCCCGAGTCCGGTCATTCGGAACCCCATGACACTCGTCGCCGCGACGAGTGGGAGGCACCCATGAGAAAGCTCCCGATCGCACTGGCCCTGATCCCTGCCGCCGCGCTGGTCACGTCGTGCTCCGACAACGGGGGGTCGGCGTCCGGCGGGAGTACCGTCGCACAGCAGGCCGGTGTGGTCACCACGGAACCCACCCAGGGCCGGTCCGCGCAAACGCCGCAGACGGAGGTGAAGGTGGTGGCGGACGGGCTGGGAGACCCGTTCGAACTCGCCTACGCCCCCGACGGACAGCTCTGGGTCAGCGAGAAGTCCGGGCTCAAGGTCACCCGGGTCGACCCGAAGAGCGGCGCCAAGAGCACCGCCCTCGACCTCACCGGGAAGGCCTACCACAGCCAGGACGGCCAGGACGGCGTGCTCGGCTTCACCCTGCACCCGGACTTCGGCAAGGACAAGGGCAGCGACTACCTCTACCTCGCCTACACCTACCGGAACGGCGACCAGTCGGCCACGAAGATCGTCCGCTACACCGCGAAGGACGGCCGACTCTCCGACGAACAGCCCGTCCTGACGGGCCTGCCGGGGCACAACCAGCACCAGTCGGCCCGGCTCCGGTACGGGCAGGACGGCAAGCTCTACTACTCGATCGGCGACCAGGGCCACAACTACCTGGCCGACTACTGTCAGCAGAACCACGCGCAGGACCTGCCGACCGCCGCCCAGGTCGCCGCGTCGGACTGGTCGCTCTACCAGGGCAAGGTGCTCCGGATCAACCCGGACGGCTCCGTCCCCGAGGACAACCCCGAACTGAACGGCGCCCGCAGCCACATCTACGCCTACGGCATGCGCAACCCGGACGGGATGGACTTCGACGGCAAGACGCTCTACACGGCCGAGAACGGCCCGCTCACCGACGACGAGTTCAACCGCATCGAGAAGGGCGGCAACTACGGCTGGCCCGACGTCGCGGGGTGGAAGGACGACAAGGCGTACGTCTACTCCGACTGGGCCAAGGCCAGCGGCGGCTGCGAGAACATCCCCTACAACCCCGACCCGAACTCGCCGCCCTCCCAGGTGCCGACGACGCAGGAGAAGGACTTCACCAAGGAGATGGTCTCCCCGCTCAGCACGTACGGGACGACCGTCGAGAGCGGGCACGACTTCGGTACCACGCCGGTCTGCCCCGACGCGGCGTCCGCCTACATGTGCTGGCCGACCATGGCCCCCGGCAGCCTCAAGGTGGTCGGGAACGACGTCCTCGTCACGTCGTTGAAGAACGGCACCGTCTTCAAGCTCACCAAGGACGGCAAGCACTACGAGGAGCTCTACCGGACCGTCAACCGCTACCGCGACGTCGCCCTCAGCCCGGACGGCAAGACGCTGTACATCGCCACCGACAGCGAGGGCCAGCACCTGGTGCGCGGCGAGGGCGGCACCCCGACCGCCCACCTGGCGAACCCGGGAGCGATCCTCGCCGTCCCCTACGACCAGCACCGCAAGCAGTGAAGTCCCAGTCCCAGCACGGAGGTGAGACAGTCATGACCCGTCACCAGGAACAGCCCAGGCCCGCCCCCCGGCCCCCGGAGCGCGCCACCGACCGGCCCGACGCCCCGGTGAACGCCACCCGTTGGCGCAAGCCGACCTACCAGGTGGTGGAGGCGTCCCTGGAGGTCTCGGCGTACTACCTCGCCAAGCGGTAGACGCCGGCGGGAGTCCCACTCGAAGAGGGAGGAAGCGCTGTGCGACTGCACGTACTCGGTACGGCAGCCGGCGGCGGCGTCCCGCAGTGGAACTGTGCGTGCCCCGGCTGTGCCGGGGCACGCGCGGTTCCGTCGCGCCGACGCCTGCACGCGTCCGTCGCCGTGGAGACCGAGCCCGGCCGGGTGTACCTGGTGAACGCCACGCCGGACATCGCCGAACAGATCGAGCGCTGCGCCTGGCTGCGCCCCGACGGGCGGCGCACCCGGCTGTCCGGGGTGATCCTCACGGACGCCGAACTCGACCACACGCTCGGCCTGGCCCGGCTGCGCGAGGCCGACGCGCTGGAGGTCATGGCGACCGAGGCGGTACGGGACGCCGTGCACAAGCGGCTCGGCCTCGGCGAGGTCCTCGCGCCCTACACCCGGCTGCGCTGGCGGGACTTCGACGGCGTCGAGCTCCAGCCGCTCTCCGGCAAACGCCCCCGCTACGCCCGGGACGCCGGCGACGGGGACTGGGTGAGCGCCCTGCGGGTGGGCGGCCTGCTCTACGCGCCGTCGACGGGCGTGTGGCCCGGCGGGTTCGGCGAGGGCGCCGAACTCGTGCTGGTCGACGGCACCTTCTGGGACGACGAGGAGCCCCGCACCGCCGGGTTCTCCACCAGGTCCGCCACGGAGATGGGCCACCTGCCCGTCCTCGCCACCCGCGACCGGCTCGCCGCCCTGCCCGCCCACTGCCTCTACACCCATCTGAACAACAGCAACCCGCTGGTCGACCCGGACTCCCCCCACCACGCCGAACTGGCGGACCGGGGCCTCGGGGTGGCCGCGGAAGGAGCGGTCCTCACATGGTGACGACGTTCGAGAGCGAGCTGCGGGCCGTGCCCGAGCGCCGCTACCACCACCGGCACCCCTTCAACCTGAGGATGCACCAGGGGCTGCTGAGCCCCGGGGAGCTGCGGACCTGGATCCTCAACCGGTTCCACTACCAGCGGCACATCCCGGTCAAGGACGCGCTGATCCTCGCCAAGCTGGAGGACCCCGCCCTGCGCCGGCGGTGGATCCGCCGGATCACCGACCACGACGGCAGCGACGGCGACGAGGGCGGCATCGAGCGCTGGCTGCGGCTCGGCGAGGCGGCCGGACTCGACCGCGCCGACCTGCTCTCGGGCCGCGACGTGCTGCCCGGGGTGCGGCTCGCCGTCGACGGCTACGTGAACCTCTGCCGCAACGGCACGCCCCTCGAAGCGGTGGCCGCCTCGTTGACCGAACTGTTCGCGCCGGACCTGATGGCCACCCGGATCGCCGCCTTCGAGCGCCACTACCCCTGGATCGAGCCCACCGGCCTGGCCTACTTCAGGGCCCGCGTCGGCCAGGGCCGCCGGGACAGCGACGAGGCGCTGTCGCTCGTGCTCTCCTGGGCGCGCACCCGGGCCGAGCAGGAGGCCGCCGTCGCGGCGCTCTCCTACAAGTGCGAGGTGCTGTGGACCCTCCTCGACGCCGTCGAACGGGCCCCGGCGTGAGCTGGCGGCCGGCCCTGAGCCGGTACGCCCGCCTGCGCCACTGCCCGGTGCGGGACAGCACGCTGCTGGTCGTCCCCGAGCGCATCGTCGTCCTCAGCACCGAGGCCGCCGCGATCGTCGCCCTGTGCGACGGCACCCGGACCGTACCGGAGATCGCCACCCGGTTCCCGCCCGAGGGCGCCGACGACGTCGTGGGCTTCCTCGCCGACCTGAAGGAGCACGGATGGCTGCGGTGAACCCGCCCTGGGCGATGCTGGCCGAACTCACCCACGGCTGCCCCCTGCGCTGCCCGTACTGCTCCAACCCGCTCGAACTCACCTTCCGTGAACAGGAACTGACGACGGATCAGTGGCTGGACGTGCTGGCCCAGGCCGGTGACCTCGGGGTCGCGCACGTCCACCTCTCGGGCGGCGAGCCGCTGCTGCGGCGCGACCTGGCCGAGATCGTCGCGGGGGCCGCCCGGGCCGGGATCTACGCCCAGCTCGTCACCAGCGGACTCGGCCTGACCCGCGAGCGGCTGGCCGGCCTGACTGCGGCCGGGCTGCCCAGCGTCCAGCTCTCCGTCCAGGGCGCCGACGCCGCCTCCTCCGAACTGATCGCCGGGCGGCGCTCGTTCGCCGCGAAGGAGCGGGCCGCCGCGCTGGTCCGGGAGGCCGGGCTGCCGCTGGGCCTCAACGTCGTGCTGCACCGCCTGAACCTCGAGGACATCGACGCGATCGTGGACCTCGGCATCGCCTGGGGCGCGGTGCGCATCGAACTCGCCAACACCCAGTTCTACGGCTGGGCGCTGGCCAACCGGGCCGCCCTGATGCCCACCCGCGACCAGCTCGACCGCGCCCGGGAGGCGGTCGAACGCCGGCGGCGGCGGACCGACACCGAACTGGTCTGGGTCGTCCCCGACTACTTCGACGGCGTCGCGAAGCCCTGCATGGGCGGCTGGGGCGCGGTCTCGCTGACCGTCGCCCCGGACGGCCGGGTGCTGCCGTGCCCCGCCGCCTACGACCTCCCGCTGGACCTGCCGAACGTCCGCGACCACGGCCTCGCCTGGATCTGGAACGACTCCGCGGCCTTCCGGGCCTACCGCGGCACCGACTGGCTGCCCGAGCCCTGCGCCTCCTGCCCCCGCCGCGAGACCGACTTCGGCGGCTGCCGCTGCCAGGCCTTCGCGCTCACCGGGGACGCGGGGCGGACCGACCCCGCCTGCGCGCTGTCACCGGACCACGGCCTGGTCACGGACCTCACCGCCCGGCGGGACGGGGACCTCGCCTACCGGGCCTCCGCCCCCCGCTGACGGACCGGGAGGACGGCCGGGCCGCCCTCCCCGGCTGCCGTCCCGGGTCTCAACTCGCCTGGCCGGTCGGCATGATGGTGACCTGCTGGAGGTTGACGCGGGCCGGCTGGGCGGCCAGGAAGCCGACGGCCTCCGCGACGTCCTCGGGGCGGAGCCACTCCATGGAGTCCTTGGCGCCGGCCAGCCAGTCCAGGGCGCCCCGGTCGGTGACGTGGGACTGGAGCTCGGTGCCGACGATGCCCGGCTCGATGGCCGAGACCCGGACGTTCTTCGCACCGAGCTCGGCGCGCAGGTGGCGGGACAGGTGGGTGACGTAGGCCTTGGTGGCGGAGTACACGGCGAAGGTCGGGAAGATGTTCTGCGCCGCGATCGAGGAGGTGTTGACCAGGTCGGCGACGCCGCGTTCGGCCGCGGCGGCGACCAGCTGCGGGGTGAACGCGCCGATGACGTTCATCAGGCCGGAGACGTTGAGGTCGATCTGCCGCTGCCACTGGTCGGTGGCGAGCTCCTCGACCGGCGCCGGGAGCATCACGCCCGCGTTGTTGAACAGCAGGTCGGCGCCGCCGAGTTCGGCGGCGACCCGGTCGGCCTGGACAACCTGGTCATCTCGCTGACTGCGAAGGGCCTGACCTCCGGGGAGATCGTCGCGCACCTGGCCGAGGTCTACGGCATGACCACCAG
>NZ_JBEXJK010000504.1:0-5427 GCF_040609095.1 Kitasatospora sp. NPDC004799 | reverse complement strand
GGGCGCGGCGGCGTTCGCGGCGGCGTCCGCGGCGAACGCCAGCAGCAGGCCCCGCTTGGAGCCGAAGCGCTGCGACAGCGTCGCCGGGGCGGTCGCCCTGGACGGGCGGCCCGGCCGGACGGCCACCGCGGCGGACCCGGCCGGCGGGGCGCTGGGCACCGCCCGGGTGCCGTTCCGCGGCGAGCACCAGGCCGGGATCACCGACCCGGCGCAGGCCAGGGTCCAGCTGGCCGCCTTCGACCTGGCCGAGGGCGTCGGCCGGGACGGGCTGCGCACCCTGCTGCGGCGCTGGACGAAGGCGGCCGAGAAGCTGACCGCCGGGGAGCCGGCCGAGGAGTTCGACAACCAGGTCGCGCTGGACGCCGGACCCTGCTCGCTCACCGTCACGGTCGGCTTCGGCGCGGCGCTGTTCGACAAGGCCGGGCTGGCCGACCGCCGCCCGCCCGGCCTCGAACCGCTGCCCGCCTTCCCCGGCGACGCGCTCGACCCGGCCCGGGGCGACGGCGACCTGTTCGTCCAGATCGGCGCGGACGACGCCCTGGTCGCGGTGCACGCCCTGCGGGTGCTCCAGCGGCTGGCGACCGGTACGGCGGCGCTGCGCTGGCAGTCGGCCGGCTTCGCCCGTACGCCCGGCGCCGCCGCGCGGCCGGTGACCGGCCGCAACCTGATGGGCCAGATCGACGGCACCAACAACCCCCGGCCCGACGAGGAGGGCTTCGCCGCCACGGTGTTCTGCGCCGCCGGCGGCGAACAGCCGGCCTGGCTGGCCGGCGGCTCGTACCTGGTGTTCCGGCGGATCCGGATGCTGCTGGACCACTGGGAGGCGCTGCCGGTGGACCGGCAGGAGCGGGTGATCGGACGGCGCAAGTCGGACGGCGCCCCGCTCGGCGCGCCCGCCGGGGCCGGCGAGCGGGCCCCGGTCGACCTCACCGCCCAGGGCCCGGACGGCACCCTGGCGATCCCCGCCGACGCGCACGTGCGGGTCGCCGCCCCGGCGGCCAACGGCGGGGCGGCGATGCTGCGGCGCGGCTTCTCGTACCACGACGGGCTGCTGCCGGACGGCTCGCCGGACGCCGGGCTGCTCTTCCTCGCCTTCCAGGCCGACCCGCGCAAGGGCTTCACCCCGGTGCAGCGCAAGCTCTCCCGGGGCGACGGCCTCTCCCGCTTCCTGCGGCACGAGGCCAGCGGCCTGTACGCGGTGCCGCCGGGCGCACCGCCCGGCGGCTACCTCGGCCAGCAGTTGCTGGAGGGGTAGCTCCCCCGGGCTTCCCACCCGGGCTTCCCTCCCGGATTCCCCTCCGGTCCCCCGGCGTTCACCGGGGTCCACCGGGGTCCACCGCCGCGGTCCCGGTTGCTGGAACGCTTTCCCGCCGGGGCCGCGGAATCGTTAGGGTGATTTGCTTCGGCACACCCTGCCGGCGCAGCACCGAGACCCCAGGAGGCGTCATGTCGGCCACCCGCTACACCTACCTCGGACCGGCCGGCACGTTTACCGAGGCGGCCCTGCACACCCTGCCCGAGGCGGCGACCCGGGAGCTGGTGCCGCTGTCCTCGGTGGCGCTGGCGCTGGACGCGGTGCGCAACGGGGAGGCGGCCGGGGCGTTCGTCCCGATCGAGAACTCGGTGGAGGGCGCGGTCACCGCGACCAACGACGAACTCGCCTCCGGCGCACCGCTGATGATCTACCGTGAGGTGCTGCTGCCGATCACCTTCGCGCTGCTGGTGCGGCCGGGCACCGAGCTGTCCGGGATCAAGACGGTGACCAGCCACCCGGTGGCCCAGCCGCAGGTGCGGCGCTGGCTGGCGGCCAACCTGCCGGAGGCGACCTGGGAGTCGGCCGCCTCCAACGCGGACGGCGCCCGGCTGGTCGCCGAGGGCCGCTACGACGGCGCGTTCGCGGGCGAGTTCGCGGCGGCGATCTACGGGCTGGAGCCGCTGGTCACGGAGATCGCGGACGCGAAGAGCGCGGCCACCCGGTTCGTGCTGGTCGGCCGCCCGGGGCGGGTCTCCTCGCCGACCGGCGCGGACAAGACCTCGATGGTGGTCTGGCTGCCGGACGACCACCCGGGCGCGCTGCTGGAGCTGCTCCAGGAGTTCGCGGTGCGCGGGATCAACCTGATGCGGATCGAGTCCCGTCCGACCGGCGAGGGCATGGGCAGCTACTGCTTCCTGATCGACTGCGAGGGCCACCTGTCCGAGCGCCGGGTCGGCGAGGCGATGATGGGGCTCAAGCGGATCTGCCCGCAGGTGCGGTACCTCGGCTCCTATCCGCGCGCCGACCGGCAGGCGTCCGTCCACCGGCGGCCGGGGACCTCGGACGAGGATTTCGCCTCGGCGGCGGACTGGCTCTCCCGCGCGCTCGACGGCCGCGGGGACGTCTGAGCTTCTCCTGACGTCTTTCCGTCCTTTTCCGACTGTTTTCGATCGGCCCGATCGGCCCGGGTGGATGACCGCACCGTCGTCCACAGGGGCGGTCGGGGCCGGAGACCGCTGTCCACAGGGGCTCGGGCTGTCCACAGCCCGGAGTTATCCACAGGCCTGGGGACGAGTCGACAAACCGGTATAGCCATTGCGCAGACCCGGTCGGACCATCGGTTTGCGTCGCAGAGATGACCAATCGGACCAGAGTCACCCGGTTGCCAGCAAATCACCCGTCCGAGTGCTTCAATTCCCTCACTCGGGAAGGTTGATTGAGGTTTGAAACGCGAATTCCCTGGTTCGTTCACGCGGAAGGCGATCCTCCCCTTTGATCCACAGGTCCAGGCTCGGACCTGTGGATAACCCGTCGCCGGAGCGTTCCCCACGGAAGTTATCCACAGGTCGGGGCGAGTTATCCCCAGGAAAAAGCCGTACCGGTGGAGGAACGGCCGCCCGGTACGCTAGGGCCTGTGATTGACCTTCGCCTGCTCCGTGAGGACCCTGACCGAGTGCGCGCCTCGCAGCGCGTCCGTGGCGAGGACGTCGACCTGGTCGACGCCCTCCTCTCCGCCGACGAGCGGCGCCGGTCCTCGGGCAGCCGCTTCGACGAACTGCGCAACGAGCAGCGGGTGCTCGGCAAGCAGGTCGCCCAGGCCAAGGGTGACGAGAAGACCGCCCTGCTCCAGCGCACCAAGGACCTCGCCGCCGAGGTCAAGGCCGCCGACGCCGAGCAGAGCGCGGCCAAGGAGGAGGCCGACCGCCTGCTCCGCTCGCTGGCGAACCTCATCGACCCGGCCGCCCCGGTCGGCGGCGAGGAGGACTTCGTCACCCTGGAGGAGATCGGCACCCCGCGCGACTTCGCCGCCGAGGGCTTCGAGCCCCGCGACCACGTCGAGCTCGGCCAGATCCTCGGCGCGATCGACACCGAGCGCGGCGCCAAGGTCGCCGGTGCCCGCTCCTACTACCTGACCGGCGTCGGCGCGCTGCTGGAGCTCGCCCTGGTCAACATGGCGATCGCCCAGGCCACCGCGGCCGGCTTCATCCCGATGATCACCCCGACCCTGGTCCGCCCGGCCGCCATGGACGGCACCGGCTTCCTCGGCCAGGCCGCCGAGAACGTGTACCACCTCGCCGAGGACGACCGGTACCTGGTCGGCACCAGCGAGGTCCCGCTCGCGGCGTACCACATGGACGAGATCCTCGACGCCGACAAGCTGCCGCTGCGCTACGCCGGCTACTCGTCCTGCTTCCGCCGCGAGGCCGGCACCTACGGCAAGGACACCCGCGGCATCATCCGCGTCCACCAGTTCGAGAAGGTGGAGATGTTCGTCTTCACCACCCCCGAGGACGCGGAGAACGAGCACCGCCGCCTGCTCCAGTGGGAGAAGGACTTCCTCAACGCGCTGGAGCTGCCGTACCGGGTCATCGACGTCGCCTCCGGCGACCTCGGCGCCTCGGCCGCGCGCAAGTTCGACATCGAGGCGTGGATCCCCACCCAGGGCAAGTACCGCGAGGTCACCTCGACCTCCAACACCACCGAGTACCAGGCCCGCCGGCTGTCGATCCGGATGCGCGAGGAGGGCAAGACCCGCCCGCTCGCCACCCTGAACGGCACCCTGGTCGCCGTCCCGCGCACCATCGTGGCGATCCTGGAGAACCACCAGCAGGCCGACGGCTCGGTCGTCGTGCCCGAGGCACTGCGGCCGTACCTCGGTGGGCGGGCCGTCCTCGAACCGGTCAAGTAGCCGGTCCGGCCTCTCGGCCGGCTGCCCGTCCGGCAGTCGGCCGAGAAGCCGGCCGAGAAGCCGGTCAGCACCACCCAGCACCACCCGCAACTCCCGGGAGACGTACGGCCCATGAGCACCACCAGCCCCGACCTCGTCTCCCCCGACGGTGGCGACCTGCCCTACCGGCTGGTCGCCACCGACCTCGACGGCACGCTGCTCACCAGCGCGGAGACCGTCTCCGAGCGCACCCGCGCCGCCCTGGCCGCGGCCACCGGCGCGGGCGCGCTGCACATCATCGTCACCGGGCGCTCGGCGGTCTGGGCCCGCCCGGTCTTCGACGAGATCGGCTACACCGGGATAGCCGTCTGCGGCCAGGGCGCCCAGGTGTACGACGCCGGCGCGCACAAGCTGCTCACCTCGCTCACCCTGGACCGGCGGCTCGCCGCGCTCGCGATCGAGAAGATCGAGACCGAGACCGGCCCGCTGGCCATCGCCGCCAACCAGGACGGCCTCGACGGCCAGGTGCTGGCCGGCCCCGGCTACGAGCTGCTGATCGGCTCCGACCTGCCGGTCGTCCGGGTCGGGCGGGACGGACTGTACGACGCCCCGCTCAGCAAGCTGTACATCCAGCACCCCGCGCTCACCGACGACGCCCTCGCCGAGGCCGCCCGGCGCGCCGCCGGCGACCTGGTCGGCGTGGTGATGGCCGGGGCCGGCGTGGTCGAGCTGCTCCCGCTCGGCCTGTCCAAGGCCACCGGGCTGGCCGTCGCCGCCCGCCGCCTGGGCGTCCGCGCCGCCGACACCATCGCCTTCGGCGACATGCCCAACGACGTCCCGATGTTCGGCTGGGCCGCCCACGGCGTCGCCATGGCCAACGCCCACGAGGAGCTCCTCGCCGTCGCGGACGCCGTCACCGGCAGCAACGACGAGGACGGCGTCGCCACGGTCCTGGAGCGCCTCTACCCGCAGCGGTGACGCCTCCGGCGGGGGGCGGGCGGCCGCTGCGCGGCGGCTTGGCGCCGCGCCTGACGACTCCGGCCTGCGGCCGAAGGACCGGCGCGCGCCCGGCCTTTCCGGCCTAGCCTTCCGCCGCGCGCAGTTCCCCGCGCCCCTGAGGAACGCGCCCAACCAGCGCGAAACCCGGTCGAAGGACCGCCGCGCGCCCGACCGTCCCGCCCTAGCCTTCCGCCGCGCGCAGTTCCCCGCGCCCCCGAAGGGGCGGGGGGGGGGGGGTGGGTGGTAACGGAGAATCCCGGCGGGGGGGGGCCGGGGGGCGGGGGGC
>NZ_JBEXJK010000503.1:0-5431 GCF_040609095.1 Kitasatospora sp. NPDC004799 | reverse complement strand
CCTGGATCTCGGCGAGGACCTTCCGCATCTCGGCCTTGGTGGCGTCGGTGATGATCCGCGGGCCGGTGACGTAGTCGCCCCACTCGGCGGCCGGGCCGGGCGGCGGTGAGGGCGGTCGGGACGACGGGGAGGCCGGCGACGGTCGGCCGGTGGCGCCAGCGGAGGGCGCCGGTGCCGAGGTCGAGGGCCAGGAGTTCGCCGTCGCGGTAGGCGAGGTAGGCGGTGTCCCGGTCGATGTCGAGGTCGGTGGCGACGTGGTCGGTCCGGAAGACCCAGCGGGGTGCGCCGTCGGTGGCCGCGCGGCGGACGACGAAGGAGCCGCCGGGCCGCAGTCCGCGGCCGTCGTAGGCGGTGCCGGCGTGCACCAGGTCGCCGTCCGCTGTCTCCGCGCCGGGGCCGGGGAAGTGGGTCTCCCCGGGCTCCCAGGAGAACGGGAACAAGGGCTGGACACCCGACCCGTCAGGTGAGCGCACCGCGAGCCGGTACCGCTCCGGCCCCTGGCCGTCCGGCGGGGCCGCGTTGACGTACTCCCGGCTGCCGCGGCGGATCCGCAGGCGCTCGTACGGGGTGACGTACGCCGTGGTCCGGTGCCGGACCAGGAGCCCGTCGGTGAGCGCGGTACCGGCGGGCCGCTCCGGATCGTCCTCCCGCCGGTCGAGGGTGGCCAGGACCGCACCGTCCGGTTCCTCCTCGACGGCGAGGACGTGCCGCCGCGGTTCCCAGTCCGGGCTCAGCGCCGAGAGCGTCCGGCGGGCCTCGTCCCGGCCGTCGGGGCGCGGGGCGGGCACCCGGGGGCCGGCCAGGTCGCCGCCGGTGACCGACCCGGGCGCGACGGTGCGCCAGTCGGGCCGCCGCACGACGGCGACGTGCCCCTCGACGTGCGCCTTCCGGTCCTTCCAGTCGTCGGGCGGGGCCATCAGCACGCGCAGGGCCTGGTCGTCGAGCCAGGTCAGCCCGAGCACCTCGCGGCCGAAGTCGTGCCCGATGAGGGAGGTGGTCGCCCCCGTCTCCCAGTCGAGCAGGAGCAGCTCGCCCTCGAAGAGGTAGCCCCCGTCGTAGCCGCCGGTGCCGACGGCGAGCAGGGGCGCATCGGGGTGGAAGGCCAGCGCGCGCACCGGGAAACGCGTCCGGAGCACGGCCCCGCAGCCGAGGTCCCCCGTGCCGTACACGCCCACCGTCGCCGTCCGGGCGAAGCCGCGCTCGCCGGCGACGGCGAGCAGGCCGCGCTCCTCGTCGGGCACGGCGAGGACGGGGCGGCCGACCTCGGCGAACGGACGGTGGCCGAGGACGCGGAGGACGCGGAGCGGGGAGGTCATGCCGGGATTCTCCCGGACGGCGGGCGCGGCCCCGGCCGGCGGTGGGGCGTCGGCGCGTGCGGACCGAGGCGACCCGGCACGCTCCGGCGGGCCCGCGGCGTCAACCCCGCTTGACGCTCATCGTGCTCAGCGAACCGTGGCGGCAAGGAAGTTGGCCACCACGCCCCTACGCTGGGGCCATGAAGCAGCACATCGTCACGCTGGTCCTCGCGGGCCTTCTGCTCGGCATCGTCGCGTTCGCTGCCGGCTGGTTCGCGGCGGACTCCCGGCAGACGGCTCCGGCGCCGACCTACATCATGGTCACGCCGGAGCCGGTCGCCCCCGGTACCGTCTCGCCCCCGGCTTCGATCGGCAGCCGGTAGCACGGGCAGGCGGCCGGTGGTGCGGGCAGGCGGCCGGTAGCGCGGTCCGCGGGCTACTGCCGGACCGCCCAGAACCGGTCGGCCATGTCGTCGTACGCGACCGAGCCGGACAGGGCGACCGCCGGCTCCTTCCAGAGCATCAGCCACTGGCCGTCGCCCGGGTCGTTGTCCACGATCACCTCCAGGTTGCGCGCCGTGTTCACCCAGCTGCTCGCCTGGTCGCGGAACCCGTAGTCGGTGAAGTACACGGCGGCGTCCTCGTGGAAGAGGTTGAACTGGAGCCGGCGGCCGCCCCAGTTCTTGTCCGCGTAGAAGCAGTAGTAGGACGGTTCGCCGAGCGGGGTGGGGCAGTGCTTCCAGTCCGGGCCCAGGGCGGTGCGGCGCCGGTGGTCGCCGCTCCACGGCGGCGCCTGCGCCTGCCCGGGCAGCGGGAGCACCAGGACCGCCCCGTCCGGGAAGGTGATCTCGTTGGCGGCGGTCTGCCGACCGCCCCTGCTCGCCGCGAGCTGGGTGTCCACCGCCCGCTGCAGGGCGTCGCGGTCGCCGTCGCTCAGCGCGGTGATGATGGCTCTCCGGTCCCCGGCCGGGCTGTCCGCGGCGGCGGCCTGCGCCCCGAGGGGAGTGGCCAGGAGCACGAGGGCCCCGGCGGTACGGGCGAGGAGACGGCGGACTCGGGAGTGCGTCATATGCCAAACGTAGCGGCGCACATACGGCAGGTAACCGTACTTTCTCGATCAGACGGCGTGTGTGCGGTGCCGGTGCGCCGGTGCGTACGCGCCCCCTGATCGGGCGAACTACGCCCGGCCGGGCGCCCCCTGGGGCCCGTGGCCGGCCGGGTCCGGAGCAGCCGCGTCCGGAGCAGCCGGGTTCGGAGCGGCCGGAGCCGGAACGACGGGGCCCGGAACGAGGGGCGCGACGACGCGCTCGGCCGGGCCGGTGGTGTCCTCGTAGCCGTGGTCGTCGTCCCTGTTCACCGAGGCGGTGATCGAGCCCGTCGCCGAGGAGGCCAGGCCGAGGATCAGGAAGAGGACGAGCAGGCCGCGCCCGGCGCCGCTCAGGACCAGCGGGCGGGTGGCCGACACCGGGCCGGCCGGCTCGCTGCCCGGCTCGTCGCCGAACAGGCGCTTGGGGTAGGCGGACGAGAGCATCACCAGGTAGGCGGTGTAGCGCATCCGGTAGCGCAGGATCGCGGTCGTCGCCTCGTACAGCGGCTGCGGCATCCGGCCGAGGACCAGCACCACCAGCCAGATGACGAACGACACCACCCACCACCCCGCGTGCACCAGCCCCTGCACGATTGAGGCCGGAACGGCCAGGACGATGCGGAACAGCACGGCGAGCCGGTTCAGTTCACCGGGCCGCAGTTCGACCCGCACCGGATAGTCGGGGACCTCGAAGCCGAACGGCGGGTAGCGGTCCAGCGTGAGCATCAGGTACGCGCTGACGCGGGTCTCGTACGGGACGAACGCGGTGAGGTAGTCCGCCGCGAAGCCGGGCAGCCGGCCGAGCAGTCCCGGCTCGCCCAGCAGGTAGAGCGTGCCGATGGCGGGCGCGTGGCGGGCCACCCAGGCGGGCGGGTCGGGGTGGTTGCGCTGGAAGCGGTGCACCAGGAACTGCGGGCAGCCCAGTCGGGCGGCCCGGTCGTACAGCTCCCGCTGCACCGTCACGTCGTGCAGCACCACGTCGTCGGGCCGCAGGAGCCGGGCGACCATGACCCGGGCGAGGCCGTGGTCCACCCCGGGGCCGGTGCCGTGCAGCGGCTCGCCGACCAGGCTGTCGGCGTCGCTGGGCAGCACGGTCTGGGCGAAGCCGTAGTCCTCGATCAGCCGTTGGGCCCGTTCGGTCAGCAGCAGGGAGTCCCGGCCCAGGCCGCGCAGTTCGCCGTGCACGGCGATCTGACGGGAGACGTGGCCCAGCCCCCGGCCCCAGGTGTAGGAGACCACCCGGCCCGTCACCGCGCCTCCCGGGCGGATACCCCGGTCACGGCCTCAGCCGCCGATCATGGACATGCTGCGGTCGGGCCGGACGAAGTCGGGGTGGTTGATCTTGTGACCCGGCCACTTGCGCCACAGCGCCTCGCGGATCAGCCGTTCCAGCCCGGCGTCGTCGGCCCCCGAGCGCAGCGCGGCGCGCAGGTCGGTCTCCTCCAGCGCGAACAGGCAGACCCGGAAGGCTCCTTCCGCGGTGGTCCGCATGCGGTTGCAGCTGTCGCAGAACGGCTTGGTCACCGAGGGGATGAACCCCAGGACCCCCGGCGCGCCGTCGGCGAAGCGGTACGAGGTGGCGGGCTGCGGCGTGTCCTGGGCGACGGGGACGAGGCCGTAGACCGACGAGACGGCCGCCAGCGTCTCCGCGGCCGGCACCACCTTCCCGCGCTCCCAGGCCCGCTCGGCGTCCAGCGGCATGTACTCGATGAAGCGCACGTCGTAACCGCCCTCCCGCGCCAGGCGGGCGAAGTCGACGGCCTCGTCGTCGTTGGTGCCGCACGGTCGGCGACATGTCCTGCACCGGCGCCCTCGACTCGGACGCGACGACCGCCGCTCAGGTCGTCGCGGAGCTCGCGGCCTGCCGTTCCTCGGAGCGCGGCGCCACCCGCGCGGACGACCGGGTCTCCGAGGCGGCGATGGAGGACCGGAAGCGGGAAGGGTACTTCTGACCGGGGCCGTCCGGCGGGGCTTCGAGGCCGCGGCCGCGCCGGCCGTCTGCCGGTGCGCGGCGACAAGCCCCGTCGACGCGCCCTGCCGACGCGCCCTGCCGATGGGCCCCGTCCATGCGCCCCGTCCATGTGGCCTGCCAATTCCTGCTAATGCTCCGATAAGATGACTGACGGTGTGCCGGGAAGCCTGGTCGGCGCGGGGGACGACTGCGGCGATCGGCGGCGGTGACCCCGACTCTCGCGATGAGGTCCTGTCCACCGATGCACGTTGTGGGGATCGTTCTCGTCCTGGTGGTGCTGGCCACGGCCGTCGCCACCTTCGCCCGGCGCCTGCGCGTTCCCGCGCCGTCGCTGCTGGTCCTGGCGGGCATCGGGGTGGCGCTGATACCCGGCGTCCCCGCGCTGCACGTCCCGCCGCAGGTGATCGGCACGGTCGTCCTGCCGCCGCTGCTGTACTCCTCCGCCGAGGAGCTGTCGCTGCGCGACCTGCGCACGGTCTGGCGGCCGGTCACGATCCTCTCCTTCGGCCTGGTCTTCGCCTCCGCCGCCGCGGTCGGCTTCACGGCCGTCGCCGTCGCCGGGCTGCCGCCCGCGATGGCCTTCGTGCTCGGCGCCGTGCTCGCCAGCACCGACCCGGTGGCCGTCACCGCGCTCGGCCGCCGGCTGGCGCTGCCGGGGCGGCTCCAGGTCCTGGTACAGGCGGAGAGCCTGTTCAACGACGCCACCTCGCTGGTGCTGTTCAAGGTCGCCGTCGGCGTCGCCGTGGCCGTCGGCGCCTCGGTCGAACCGCCGGCGGCGGGCGGGGAGTTCCTCCTGCTGGGCGGCGGCGGTAGTGCGGTCGGCGCCGCCGTCGCGGGCCTGGTGTGGCTGGTGCGGCGGCGCACCACCGACCCGGTGCTGGAGACGGTCGTCGCGCTGGTCACCCCGTACGCGGCGTACGTGTCGGCGGAGTCCGTGCACACCTCGGGGGTGACCTCGGTCGTGGTGGCCGGCGGGCAGCTCGGGCGCGCCCGCCCCCCGCAGACCGACGCGCACCACCCGCGGCAGCTGCACCCCCGGTGCCCGGTGGGGGTGTTACAGCTGGAGGGCGTCGTGTT
>NZ_JBEXJK010000502.1:0-5470 GCF_040609095.1 Kitasatospora sp. NPDC004799 | reverse complement strand
CGGCGAAGGCCAGGTGGAACGCCCCGACGGTGCGCTGGAGGGAGGACGCGCCCTCCGGCGCCACCGGGCAGAGCGCGACCCCGACCGCGAAGAACAACCCGGCGCCCAACCCGCCGGCCGCCCAGCAGCCCGCGCCCCCGGCCGCGAAGCCGCCCGCACCGGTCACCGTGATCGCCGGCCCGTACTGCAAGCCCGGCGGCACGTACAAGGCCAACGGCTGGTTCGACCAGGGCGACAAGGGCTGGCGCAACAACTCCGGCGGCTACAGCGGCGACGGCTGCAACGGCAACTACGTCTCGATGCCGATGTCCGGCGACGCGAACAAGGACGACAGCGGCAACTCGGTGGTCTGGACCTTCACCGTCGACAAGGTCAGCAGCTGCACCCTGTCCGTCTACATCCCGGGCAGCGGCGACGTGAAGCAGGTCGGCGGCAACCCGAGCTACTACACGGTGCAGAGCGGCGGCGGCCAGATCGGCTCCTTCTCCATCAACCAGACGGCCAACCGCGGCAGTTGGGTGAACCAGGGGCCGTTCTCCTACCGCGGCCCGATCTCGGTCACCCTGCACAGCCGCGGCCTGGACTTCTCGGGCGGCACCGTGACCTACGCCCACCACGCCGCCGCCGCGGTCCGCGCCACCTGCACGGCCTGACCCCGCCCGCCCCCTGCCCGACCCCACCGAACCACCGCAACCCACCGAACACCCGAACCACAACGCCCCACGACGAAGGGAACCCCAGGCAATGTCGCGCCCGGTGCTGACGGTCTGCGCGGATCAGCGGGAGCCCGGCTCCTACCGCACGATCGGCGAAGCCCTCCAGGCGGCCCGCAGCGGCGCGGTGATCTCGGTCCGCCCCGGCCGGTACGACGAGAACCTGGTGCTCACCAAGGTGGTGAGCATCACCGCCGAGGACGTCCGGGGCAGCGTGCGGATCAGCCCGCGACGCGGCTCGGTGGTCCAGGTGCTCACCGAGGCCGTCCAGCTCACCGGCCTGGTGCTCCAGGGGCAGGACGACGACCTGCCCGCCGTCGACGTCCCGCGCGGCCAACTCGCCATGCAGGACTGCGAGGTGATCGGCAACGCGTGGACCGCCGTGCTCACCCGCCAGCAGGGCGAACTCGCCATGCGCGGCAGCCGGGTGACCAACCCGGCCGGCGCCGGGCTGGTGGAGACCTCCACCGGCACCAGCGTGATCGAGGACAGCGTCATCGAGCACCTGGGCACCTCGGCCGTGGTCATCGGCGAGCGGGCCAACCCGACCGTGCGGCGCTGCGTGCTGCGCGACGCGCGCGGCAACGGCCTGTGCGCCAACGGCGAGTCGCGCGGCGTGGTCGAGGACTGCGAGATCTCCGCCACCGACAAGCCCGCCGTCGCGCTGGAGGAGCAGAGCACCACGCGCCTGCTGCGCACCGAGATCCGGGACAGCGCGCTCGGCGTCTTCGTCGGCTCCACCGCCCGGGTCGTCCTGGAGGACTGCACCGTCACCGCCGTGCGCGGCCACGGCTACGTCCTCACCAACGGCACCGACCCGCTGCTGCGCCGCTGCCGCGCCGTCCGCCCCCAGGGCCAGGGCCTGCACATCGCCGGGCGGGCCCGGGGCACCCTGGAGGACTGCGAGGTCACCGCCCCCGCCCAGGCCGGCATCCACGTCGGCGAGTCGGCCGGGCCCAGCCTGGTGCGGGCCGTGGTGCGCGACGCCGAGACCGACGGCGTCGAACTCACCGGGGAGAGCGCCGCCGAGTTCGACCGGCTGGAGGTCCGCGACGCGGCCGGCACCGGCGTCGTGGTGCGCGACGGCGCCAACCCGCTGCTGCGCCGCAGCACCGTCACCGCCGCCGGCGGCCACGGGATCGAGGCGCTGCGCGACGGGCGCGGCCGGCTGGAGGACGTCACCGTCGTCGACGCCGGCCGGGACGGCGTGCGGATCGCCGACGGCGCCAACACCTACCTCGGCGGCAGCCTGGTGCGCGGCAGCGGGTCCTGCGGGATCTCGGTCGGCGCCGAGGGCGTCGCCACCCTGCGCGACGTCGAGTCCACCGACAACGCCCTCGACGGCGCGAGCGTCGAGCACGGCGGCGAACTGACCGCCACCCGCACCCGGCTGCGCACCAACCGGCGGCACGGGCTGCACCTGCTGCCCGGTGCCCGCGCCACCCTGACCTCCTGCCAGCTCGTCGACAACACCGTGGACGGGCTGCGCTCCGAGAGCACCGAGCCGGTCCGGCTCACCGACTGCACGGCCGCCGAGAACCAGGGCGCCGGGCTGCGGCAGACCGAGCCGACCGACCGCCTCGCGGTGGAGAACCTCGACAGCCGGGACAACCGCTCGCCGGACTCCTTCGGCACCGCGGCCGTCGCCACCGCCGAGCCCGGCGCGGCCCCCGGCGCCGACGGGGCCGACGCCCCGGCCGAGGGGACCGCCGGGGCCGGGACCGCCCCGGCCGCGCTGCAGGGCCCGCAGGCCGTCCTCCAGACCCTGGTCGGCCTCAAGGGCGTCAAGGAGCAGGTCGCCACCCTGGTCAACCTCAACAAGCTGGCCCGCCGCCGCGAGCAGGCCGGGCTGCCCGCCCTGCCGATGAGCCGGCACCTCGTCTTCGCCGGCCCGCCCGGCACCGGCAAGACCACCGTCGCCCGGCTCTACGGCGCGATCCTCGCCGAACTCGGCGTGCTGCGCAGCGGCCACCTGGTCGAGGTGGCCCGGGCCGACCTGGTCGCCTCGATCATCGGCGGGACGGCCCTGAAGACCACCGAGGTGGTCAAGGAGGCCCTCGGCGGGGTGCTGTTCATCGACGAGGCGTACACCCTGTCGGCGGGCTCCGGCGGCACCGGGCCGGACTTCGGCCGGGAGGCCATCGACACCCTGGTCAAGCTGATGGAGGACCACCGCGACGACCTGGTCGTGATCGTCGCCGGGTACGAGGCCGAGATCCGCGAGTTCCTGGCCTCCAACCCGGGCCTGGCCTCCCGGTTCAGCCGCACCGTCGAGTTCGCCAACTACAGCGACGACGAGCTCACCACGATCGTCGAGCACGCCGCCGGCGGCCACGGCTACGAGCTCGCCGAGGGCACCCGGGAGGCGCTCGCCGCGCACTTCGAGCGGATGCCCAAGGGCGCCGACTTCGGCAACGGCCGGGCCGCGCGCAAGGTGTTCGAGGAGATGGTCGACCGGCAGGCCTCCCGGCTCGCCGAGCTGGAGCACTTCGACAACGAGGCGCTCACCCGGCTGCTGCCCGCCGACGTCGGCGAGCAGGCCGCCGCGGCCGCCGCCGGCGAGGAGCGCGGCGAGGGGCCGGGCCTGCTCGACCGGCTGCGCGCCATGGTCGGCCTCGCCGCCGCCAAGGAGCAGGTCGAGGACCTGGTCAACCTGACCAAGCAGACCCGGCGCCGGATCGAGGCCGGACTGCCCGCCGCCACCATCAGCCACCACCTGGTGTTCTCGGGCCCGCCCGGCACCGGCAAGACCACCGTCGCCCGGCTCTACGGCGAACTCCTCGCCGAACTCGACGTGCTGCCCTCCGGCCAGCTGATCGAGACCGCCCGCGCCGACCTGGTCGGCCGCTACATCGGCCACACCGCCCAGCTCACCAAGGACGCCTTCGAACGCGCCCGCGGCGGCGTGCTGTTCATCGACGAGGCGTACACCCTGACGCCCCGCAACGGCTCCGGCGGGGACTTCGGGCAGGAGGCCGTGGACACCCTGATGAAGCTGATGGAGGACCACCGCGACGAGGTCGTGGTGATCGTGGCCGGCTACCAGGAGGAGATGCGCGGCTTCCTCGCGTCCAACCCCGGCCTGGCCTCCCGGTTCTCCCGGGAGATCACCTTCGACCACTACGCGGACGAGGAGCTCGTCACCATCGTCCGGGTGCAGGCCGAGGCCGCCGGCTACACCTGCGCCCCGGAGACCCTGGCCGCGCTCGGCACCCTGTTCGGGGCCGTCCCGCGCGACCGCTCCTTCGGCAACGGGCGGTTCGCCCGGCAGGTGCTGGAGGCGATGATCACCCGGCAGGCGGGCCGGCTCTCCCGGCTGGAGGTGGCGGACCTGGACGAGCTCAGCCTGCTGCTGCCGCAGGACATCCCGGCCGAGCGGATCGGCAGCCTGGCATGAGCCGGGACCGGCAGCCTGGCATGCGGCCCCACGGCCGGGGGGCGGCGCCCCGGGCCCGCGGGACGTCGCCGTGTGCCCGGGCGGCCGCCGGGCTGCTCGTGGCCGGGCTGCTGCTGCCGGTGGCGGGCCCGGCCGCCGCCGACAGCCGCGACGCCCCGGACGCCCTGCCCGGCGTCAGCCAGCAGCGGCGCGACGCGACCGGACGGGCGGTCGGCTGCCTGCCGCCGTCCACCAAGGGCACCCAGCTCACCCCCTGGCCGCAGACCTTCCTGCGGCCCGACCGGGTCTGGCCGCTCAGCCGCGGCGAGGGCGTCACCGTGGCCGTCCTCGGCTCCGGGGTCAAGGACGGCGGCGGCCTGCTGGCCGGCCGGCTCGACCTGGCCCCGCTGCCCGGCGGCCCCGACCCGGCCCAGGACTGCGTCGGCCACGGCACCTTCCTGGCCGGCCTGATCGCCGCCGACCAGCGCGAGGGCGCCGGCTTCGCGGGCCTCGCGCCGCGCGCCCGGATCCTCGCCGTCTCGGTCACCAACGAGGCCGGGACGGCCTCGGCGGACCTGCTGGCCCAGGGCATCACCACCGCCGCCGACCGGGGCGCGCGGATCATCGCGGTCGGGGTGGCGCTGCCCGCCGGCACCGACGCCCTCGCCGCCGCGGTCCGCGCGGCGCGCGGCAAGGGCGCGCTGATCGTCGCCCCGGCCGCGCCCGACACCGCCCCGACCGACACCGCCGGTACGGTCAAACCGCTCCCGGCCTACCCGGCGGCCTACCCCGAGGTACTCGCCGTCCGCGACCTCGCCCCCGGCGGGACGCTCCCGGAGGGCGCCGGGGCCGTCCCGGTCGGCGGCCGGATCGACCTCGCCGCGCCCGGCGACGCCGTCACCGGCCCCGGCCCGGCCCCCGGCGGCTACTACACGGGCGCCGGCCCCAGCTTCGCCACCGCCTTCGTCGCCGGCACCGCCGCCCTCGTCCTCGGCTACCGCCCGGACCTGACCGCCGACCAGCTGACCCAGCGCCTGGAAGCCACCGCCTACCGCAGCCCCGACCCCCGGTACGGCCACGGCACCGTCGACCCCGTCGCCGCCGTCACCCGCCTCGCGGCCGGGGCCACCCCGGCCCCGCCCACCGCGGCCCCCGACCTTGCGATGCCCCCCGCCCCGCCCGCCTCCGACTCCGGCACCCAGGCGGGCGTCATCGCCCTCTCCTCCCTCGCCGTCATCGCCCTCGCCGCGGCCGCCGCCGCGGTGGCCCCCCGCGCCCGCGCCCGAGGCTCCTCGACCGGGCCGACCGGCTGGGCCTGCTGGTCCTGGTCGACCTCCACCAGGACGTCTACGGGCCGAAGTTCGGCGGCGGCACCAACGGC
>NZ_JBEXJK010000501.1:0-5497 GCF_040609095.1 Kitasatospora sp. NPDC004799 | reverse complement strand
CGGGGCGGGGCCGGGCCCGCGGGGCGGCCCCCCCCCCCGGCGGGCCGGACCCGTTCGCCGTTCCGGGGCGTCCCCAGCTTCCGGGCTCCCAGGCCTGCGGCGTCAGGCCAGGTCGTCGGTGCGCCCGAGGGCGTCCGGCTGGCTCTCCTCGATCCGCCGCAGCATCCGGCCCAGCATCGCGGAGAGCACGGTGCGCTCCTCGCCCGCGATGTCCTGGAGCAGTTCCTCCTCGAACACCGCCGCCATCCGCATCGACTCCAGCCACTTGTCCCGGCCGGTCTCGGTGAGCTCGATGATCACCCGCACCCGGTTGGTCTCGTCCCGCTCCCGGGTGACCAGGCCGTCGGCCACCATCCGGTCGATCCGGTGCGTCATCGCCGCCGGGGTGAGCCCCAGCCGCTTGGCCAGCTCGCCCGGGCCCAGCCGGTACGGGCTGCCGGAGACCACCAGGGCCTTGAGCACCTCCCACTCGGCGGAGGTGATTCCGAGCACAGTCAGTTGCCGGTCGTACGCCACGCCCATCCGCCGGGAGACCCGGTTGAGGGTCTGGACGATCGTCTCCACCTGGGGGTCGACGGTGGGGAACTCCCGCTGGTAGAGGGCCACCTGCTCGGCGATGCCGAACTCCAGGGGGGTGGCCGGGGCGGGCTTGTCGGCAGCCGGCCGCGGCTTGTCCGTAGTCATGCGGACCAGTGTCGCACGAGCGTGCACTCCTTAAGCCTTTGACTCCGCACTCTTCTGGTGCTAAGACTTTATCTCGTCAAACTTTAGCTCTGAAATCTTCTGGACTTAAGAGTATCCAGTTGAAACCAGGAAGGGGTGTGCACGGTGACCGGCACGGTGAAGCAGCAGAGGCAGCAGCGGCGTGGAGCGGGCGGCCCGCTGCGCCGCGTCCAGATCGGCAACGCGCTCAGTGCGTTCGGCAGCGGGTTCACGATGCCGTACATGTTCGTGTACGTGGACCAGGTGCGCGGGCTGGGCTCGCTGGCGGCCGGGATGGTGTTCACCGTCTTCGCGCTGGCGGCCCTCGCCGTCCTGCCGTTCACCGGCCGCGGCATCGACAGGTACGGCCCCCGCCCGGTGCTGCTGGCCGGTACGGCGCTCGCCGCCACCGGTGCGTTCGCCTTCGGCCACGCCACCGGCACCCCGGCCCTGCTGGTCTCCTCCTTCCTGTTCGGCGCGGGTGTCACCACCTGCCAGCCGGCGCTCGCCACGATGATCGTCCGCTGCTCCACGGCGGCCACCCGCTCGCACGCCTTCGCGCTCCAGTTCACCCTGGTCAACCTGGGCATGGGCATCGGTGCGCTGGTCGGCGGGCAGATCGTGGACGTGGCCGACCCGGCCAGCCTCACCCGGCTGTTCACCATCGAGGCGGCGACGTTCCTGGGCCTCGCCCTGGTCACCGGCACCGCCCGGATGCCCAAGGCCCAGCTGACCGTCGTCCAGGGGAAGGCCGACGGCCCGACCGGGCTGCGCGCGCTGGTCGCCGACAAGGCGATGGTGCGGCTCTGCCTGCTCGCCGGGCTGATCTTCTTCACCTGCTACGGCCAGTTCGAGTCCGGCGTCGCGGCCTTCGCCACCGACACCGTCGGCACCGCGCCCTCCACCCTGGGCTTCGCGATCGGCGCCAACGCGCTGACCATCGTGGTGCTGCAGATGTTCATGGTGCGGATCACCGCGCGCCGCCGCCGCACCACCGCGATGGCCGCGGCCGGCGTGGTCTGGCTCGGCGCCTGGGCGATGGCCCTGGTGGCCGGCCTGATCCGGACGGAGACCATGGCCGCCACGGTCGCCATCGTCTCGATCTACGCCCTGTTCGGCGTCGGCGAGTCGCTGCTCGCGCCCACCATGGGCCCGATCGTCGCGGACCTCGCCCCGGCCCGGCTGCTCGGCACCTACAACGCCGGGTACTCCCTGGTGAAGCAGATCGCGATCGCGGTCGGCCCGGCCGTCGGCGTGCTGCTGGTCGGCTCCGGCACCTGGCCGCTCTACCTGGCGGCCATGGCGGGCTCCACGCTGCTGATCGTCACCCTGGCGCTGCGGCTGCGCCCGTACCTCACGGCGGAGCAGGACAACGCGGCCCCGGCCGTGGTCCACACGCCGGCCCCGGTCCGGGAGCTGCAGACCGCCGCGTAGCGGAACGCCCCCGTCAGGGCGTTCGAAACGGGCGCCGACCAGGTCACCTGGTCGGCGCCCGTCGCGCTTGGCTTCGCGGGCACCGCCACATAGTGTCAGTGGCTGTTGACCGTCCGGCCCCGGCCGCAGCGGCACGCCCCGGGCGGAGCCAGGACCCGGGCAGAGCAGACAGGCGAATCGGCGAGGCTATGACGCAAGCGGCGCTCACGCACCCACCGGCGGCCCCGGGCCCCGCCGCCCCGGCACCGGCCCCGCGCGGGGCCCTGGTCCGCTGGGCGGCCGACCGCTCCGGCTGGCTCGGACCGATCGCCGTCGCGCTCTTCGCCGGCCTGCTGCGGTTCTGGAACCTCGGCCACCCGAACTCCTTCGTCTTCGACGAGACGTACTACCCCAAGGACGCCTGGTCGCTGCTCCAGCAGGGCTACGAGGGCACCTGGCCCGACCACGCCAACGCCGACATCCTGTCCGTCCCGCAGTCGATCCCGCTGACCTCCGCGCCCGAGTTCATCGCGCACCCGCCGCTCGGCAAATGGGTGATGGCGATCGGCGAGCAGCTGTTCGGACTGAACCCCTTCGGCTGGCGGTTCATGACCGCCCTGCTCGGCACCGTCACCGTGCTGATGCTGGCCCGGATCGGCCGCCGCCTCTTCGGCTCCACCCTGATCGGCTGCACCGCTGCGCTGCTGATGTCGGTGGACGGCCTCCAGCTGGTGATGAGCCGGGTCGGCCTGCTCGACGGCATCCAGATGTTCTTCGTGCTCGCCGCCTTCGGCAGCCTGCTGATCGACCGCGACCACGCCCGCGCCAGGCTCGCCGGGGCGGCGGACGCCGACGCCGTCCGGCTCGGGTGGCGCCCCTGGCGGATCGCCGCCGGCGTGCTCCTCGGCGCCGCCTGCGCGGTCAAGTGGAACGGCGCCCCGATCCTCGCCGCCTTCGGCATCCTGACCGTCCTGTGGGACCAGGCCGGCCGCCGCGGGGCCGGCGCCCGCCGCCCCTGGCGCTCCATGCTGCGCCGGGACGCGGTGCCTGCCTTCCTCGCCACGGTCGGCTCCGCCCTGGTGGTGTACGTCGGCGCCTGGAGCGGCTGGCTCGCCGGCGGCGGCACCGGCCCCGACGGCGGGGGCGGTTACGACCGGCACTGGGCCGACGGGCGCGCCGGGCTCTCCCCGGACAGCGTCCTCGGCATCCCGCTGCCGCAGCTCCCGATGAGCTGGGTGCCCGCGCCGCTGCGCAGCCTGTGGCACTACCACTCGCAGATGTACGACTTCAATACCGGTCTGAGCACCCCGCACACCTACCAGTCCAACCCCTTCGCCTGGCTGGTCGACGGCCGCCCGGTCTCGATGTACTGGGAGCAGGTCCCGTACGGGCAGCACGGCTGCACCTCCTCGGGCGGCTGCGCGGCGCAGATCCTCGGCCTCGGCACGCCGTTCCTCTGGTGGGCGGCCTGCTTCGCGCTGGTCTACCTGCTGTGGCGCTGGTTCTTCCGGCGGGACTGGCGCTCGGGCGCCGTGCTCTGCGCGGTGGCCGGGATCTACCTGCCCTGGTTCCGGTACCAGGAGCGGACGATCTTCTCCTTCTACATGGTCGTGCTGGTGCCGTTCCTGTGCCTGGCCGTCGCCCAGATGCTCGGGGCGATCCTCGGCCCGGCCGGGTGCGGTCCGCGGCGCCGCCGGATCGGCGCGATCGGGGCCGGGGCGATCGTGCTCGCGATCGTCGGCTGCTTCGCCTTCTTCTATCCGCTGTACACGGCGGAGGTGATCCCGATGTCGTCCTGGCAGGACCGGATGTGGTTCACCAGCTGGATCTGACGGGCCCGACCGGATGGGGCTGACCCGATGGTCCGAAGGGGTGGCCCCCGTGCGTGGACTGGCGGCCTCCGGCGGGCAGCTGCTGCCGGTCACCCCGGTGCTCGGGGTGGTCACAGCGGTGCTGCTGCTGGCCGCCGTCGCGGTGGCCGGGCGGGGCCTGCTCGGCCACGGGCACGCGGTGCTGCGGGCCGGGCTGCGCGCGGTGGTGCAGCTGGCGGCCGTCGCCGCGGTGATCACCTGGGTGGTCGGTTCGCTCTGGTGGTCGGCGCTGTTCGTGGTGGTGATGTTCACGGTCGCGGTGCGCACCGCCGGGCGGCGGATGACCCCGGGCCCGGGCTGGGTCTGGGCGGCCGCCCCGATCGGCGCGGGCGTGCTGCCGGTGCTCGCCCTGCTGCTCGGCGTCGGACTGCTGCCGGCCGAGGGCCTGTCCGTCATCCCGGTCTCGGGCATCCTGATCGGCGGCGCGCTCACCGCGACCTCGCTGGCCGCGCGGCGGGCCCTGGACGAGCTGCGGCTGCGGCGCGGCGAGGTGGAGGCCGGGCTGGCGCTCGGCTTCGAGGCGCGCGACGCCCGGCTGGAGATCTGCCGGACGTCGGCGGCGACCTCGCTCGTCCCGGCGCTGGACCAGACCCGGACGGTCGGCCTGGTCACCCTGCCCGGGGCGTTCGTCGGGATGCTGCTGGGCGGGGCCTCGCCGGTCCAGGCGGGGGCGGTGCAGCTGTTCGTGCTGGTCGGGCTGCTGGCGGTGGAGTCGGTGGCGATCGTGGTGGTGCTGGAACTGGTCGGCCGGGGGCTGGTCACGGCCGAGCCGGCCGAGCCGGGCGGGGCGGGCCGGTAGGCGGGGCGGACGGGACGGACCGGTAGGCGGGGCGGGGGCCGCTCACAGGCCGAGCGGCCGGCGCTCCTCCGTACGGGTCCGCGGGGGTCAGCAGCCCGGGTCGGCGGTGAGGGTGGCCTGGGTCCTCGGGCCGTAGACGCCGTTCTCGCCCTTGATCCGGTTCTCGTGCTGGTAGCTGGTGAGCACCGACTGGGTCCAGTAGTCGAAGGTGCCGCTGATGATCGACTTGTCGACGAATCCGCATTCGGCGTTGTACAGGCGCTGCTGCAGGTCCTTGACGTCCGGCCCGTTCATCCCGAGCTGGAGCAGCCGCGGGGTGGGTGCCGGGGTGGGCGTGGGGGTGGGCGTCGGCGTCGGGGTGGGGGCCGGCGCGGGCGCCTGGACCGGGGGAGGCGGCGGTGGCGTCGGCGTGGCGGTCGGCGTCGGGGTGGCCGTCTTCGTCGGGCTCGGCTTGCGGGTCGGGGTGGGCGTCGGGCTCGGCGCCTCGCTGGTCGGCGCCACCGTGCTCGGGGCGGGCGCCGCCAGGGTGGGCGGGTCCACCGGCGCGGGGACCAGGGTGCTGGTCGGCAGCGGCCGCGCCTGCTCGGTCGGCGGCTCGGTGGAGGGCGTCACGGCGTACGCGACACCGATGGTGAGCGCCACCAGGGCGGCGCCGACGCCGGCGAGCAGTCCCTTGCGCTGGGCGAGCGGGCGCCGGTCGGCCTGCTCGGCC
>NZ_JBEXJK010000500.1:0-5519 GCF_040609095.1 Kitasatospora sp. NPDC004799 | reverse complement strand
CTGTATACGCGCGCCGGGCCGACCGCCGGGGGGGGGTCGGCCGGTCGTCGTCGTGCTCAGGCGCCGGAGGGGGCGACCGTCGTGGCCATCTCCTTGATGTCCTCGTAGGACAGGCCGGCCTCGTTGTACATCCGCGCCCGGGACTCCGGGATGCCGAGCCCGGCGATCTCCTTGAGCTGGGCGTCGGTCAGCGGCGGGGCCATCGGGAGGTCGCCGCCCACGGACTCGGGGTCGAGCTCGTCCCCGGGGCCCGAGGTGGCCAGGCCGACCACCGCGTCCGTCAGCTGCTCGGTGGTCAGCTTGACGGCGTCGGCCGGGGCCTGGACGGCCGGGGCCGCCTGGTTGAAGGCGAGCTTCACCGGGAAGTTGACGCCCGGCTCGACCTTGTCGGCCAGCTGGGCGAGGTCGAAGGTGGCGGAGGAGAAGGCACCGTTCTTCAGGTAGAGGTCGAGGCCGATCCGGCGGTCCGGAACGTCGCTCGGGGCCTGGTCCGGGAACGTGCCCAGCTGCTTCGGGAACTTGGCGGACAGCGGCTTGACGGCCTTGTACATCTCGTCCACCAGCTGCCGGGCCGGGGCGCTGATCCAGAGGTGCTCGGTGCCGTCCTTCTTGCCCTTGTCCTCGTACGTGACGGTGCGGCCGAGCACGTCCTTGATCGAGTTGAGCAGCTCGCCACCCAGCTCCGGGTCGACGGAGGGCGCGGCGCTCGGGGCGGCCTTCTTGCCGTCGGACTCCTTCGCCCGGTCCGCGAGGGCCTGGAGGTCGAAGCCGACCCACTTGCCGGCCAGCACGTCCCCGACCGGCTTCAGCTTCTCGGGCAGGTCCTTGCGCATCTCGTCCACCACGGACGGGTCCTCGCCGGAGAGCTTCACCAGGCCCTTGGCGTCGGCGTGCAGGTACCCGGTGCCGTCGACCTGGCGGTACTCCAGCAGCGCGGTGCCGCTGCGGTCGGCGAGCAGGTAGGAGACGCGCACCGACTTGTCGAGTGTCAGGTCGGTGTTCTTGCCGGCCTTGCCGGCGTTCCTGAAGGCCTCGACGTCCTTGAGCGGCTTGTCGGCGGAGATCGCGACCGAGACGGAGAGGCCGGAGACGGCCTTGGCGGTCTTCTCGTCCATCTCGCGGTCGACGCCCCGGGCGGAGCCGGTCAGGCTCTTGCCCTTGTGCTCGCCGGAGTTGGCGAACGCGGCGACCTGCTCGGGGGTGGCGTCGATGGAGAGGGTGAAGCCGGCCGACTTGCCGTCGCCGACCTTGTCGAAGGCCTTCGACACCTTCTGCGCGGCGGACAGCTGCTCGACGGTGCCGCAGGCGGTGAGGCCGGTGGCGAGCACGGAGGCGGTGACGGCGACGGGCATCGCCCCACGGGCGGCCTTGCGGATGGCGGTGTTGATGGTGCGACTCCTGTTGATCGGGCCCGCTCGGTGGAGCGGGCCGGTCCCTCCCCTGTGACGCGCGACGCCACAGCGCCTGCACATGTGATCACATTATCGGCAAGGGGGCACGCGCTTATTTGACCGGGTCTTTGGCCAGAACGGCCAAAACCATGACCAAAAGCCGAAAACCGCCCGTCCTCACCCACGGGCGGAGCGGCGGGCGGGGCGTGGACCGCCCCCTCTGCCGAGGGCGAAGTCCCGCCCGGCCGGGGCCCGGTCGTCACTACAGTCCCCTGCCATGACGACGGTTACCACGCGCACGGTCGAGTACCCGGCCGACGGACTGACGATGATCGGGCACCTCGCGCTCCCCGCCGGTGCGGGCCGCCGGCCCGCGGTGCTGCTCGGGCCCGAGGGGCCGGGGGTGAGCGAGGTCCAGCGCCGCCGGGCCGAGGCCCTCGCCGAACTGGGCTACGTGGCGCTGGCCTTCGACCTCCACGGCGGCCGCTGGATCTCCGACCCGCAGGAGATGCTGGCGCGGGTGATGCCGATGCTCGCCGACCCCGAGCGGCTGCGGGCGATCGGCCGCGCGGCCCTCGACGTGCTGCTCGCCGAACCGCGGACCGACCCCAGGCGGATCGTCGCCGTCGGCTACGGCACCGGGGGCATCATCGCGGTGGAACTCGGCCGCGCCGGCGTCGACCTGCGGGCGATCGCGACGGTCAACGGCCTGACCACGGGCCGGCCGGGCGAGGCGGCGAACATCCGGTGCCCCGTCTGGGCCGGGGTCGGCTCGGAGGACCCGATCATGTCCACCGCGCACCGCGACGCCTTCGCCGCCGAGATGCAGGCCGCGGGCGTGGACTGGCGCCTCGTGGTCTACGGCGGGGCCGAGCACGCCTTCCACCACCCGACGGTCGACCACGCGGTGCTCCCCGGGGTCGGGTACCACCCGCTGCACGCCCGGCGGGCCTGGCGCGACGTCCTCGACCTGCTCGCCGAGTGCCTGCCCGTGCCGGACTGAGCTCCGGGCGGCAGGGGCAGGCAGGGGCGAGGTGGCGGGCGGGACGGCTACAGGTGGACGTCGGAGACCTCGAAGGTCTGCACGGTACGGGCGTTGAAGTAGGACCAGAACCGGTTGCCGTGCACCCAGGTGTCCGCGTGGTGCTGGTAGCGCTCGCCGCCGGCGTCCGTCCCGGTGGCCCACCGCTCGACCAGCGCGCCGTCCTGCCCGGGCCGGCCGAACCTGGACAGGTCGAAGTCGATCCACTGTCCTTCCCCGTGGTTCACGGCGACGACGACCAGCTTGTGGTTCACGCTGTCGTAGGCCGCGACGGCATCGGGGTGACCGGCGTCGATGATCGTCATGCCCGGGCGGATGTGCCGCATGTACTGGGCGAGGACGAAGAACTTCGGGTTGACCGCGCCGATCACCCCGTTGGTGAGGGTGATCGCCCCGTAGTTCTCCCAGTCGAGGATCTGCCAGATGACCCACGCCGTGGGGTGCAGCCGGCGCAGGTCCAGGTGGAGGTTCCGGACGAGCTGAAGACCGCTGGTGTCACCGTCGCCGTACTCGGACATCCAGATGTTCTTGCCGTCCGCCGCGACGGCGTCGTACAGCGCGGCGCGGTCACCGCCGGTGTCGTAGCCGTGGACGTTCACCCGCCCCACGGCCGCGCGGGTGGCGGCGTCGAAGTCGGGGTTGTCCTTCCAGTTGTACACGGCGCTGCCGACACCCCAGTCGTCCAGGCCGGCCACCGCCATCCACTGCAGTCCCCGGGCGTCCAGCTGGCCCCGGGTCTGCCGGATGATCTCGGCCAGTTGGGGCCGGTCGTAGTGGCAGCCCTCCTGCCCGCCGACGGAGTCCGGCGGGAACCCGCCCCACTTGGCCCCCGGCTCGTTGACGGGCTGGACGGAGGTGAAGTCGATGCCCCAGTGGTCGTGGGCGTAGCGCGCCACCGTCGCCAGGTACGCCGCGTGCCGGCCGAAGTTGTCGTCCTGCAGGTTGCAGCTGTGGCCGTCCGCCGATCCGCGCGGATCGTCGTTCTTCAGCATCCACCACATCGGCGAGTTGCTGAACAGCTCGAACCGGTCGGCGCCGCGGTCCCGGGCCAGCCACATCATGTCGCGCTGGTGGGCGTCGGCGTTCCAGTTCCAGCTGGACGACTGCGGGTCCGCCGAGTACCAGTCGAGCTGGTAGCCCTCGATCTGCTTGAAGCCGTCCAAGGTCGACACGGGCTTCATCGTCCTGCCGCCGATGCTGTTCGTCCCCGAGCCGCCGGCGTTGTAGCGGACCACGTTCATGCCCAGCCCGGGCACCGTCTGCCCGCGGTACTGGACGGTCTTTCGGCTGAACAGCACGTCAGCCAGGTCCTCCTGAGGGCCGAGCTGGTTGGCCCACCAGGCCAAGGAGGTGCCCCACCCCTCCCAGGTGCCCCAGTTGACCGACGGGTTCACCGTGGTGCTGAAGTCCGCCCAAGCGGGCCGGGCGGCGGAGACGACCGCCAGCGCCCCCACCGGCAGGCCCACCATTCCGCGCAGAACCGTACGACGTCGCATCGAAGCCCCCCCTGGGCACAGAATCCGCACATCCGGACCGGGATGCGCACGAATCGCAGTCTGCACCACGGGTGAGAGGCGGAACCAGTGTGCCGTTGATCACCTCGGGCCGGTGTTTGCGGCGGCCGCACCACGGCCATGACGGAGATCGGTGACCTGCCGCTGCCAGGGGTGATACGGAGCCGGCGCCACGGTTCCGGCCGGGCGGGCTACCGCTGCTGGGTTCCCCAGACGGCGACGAAGGCGGCGACGACGGCGAGCGCGAGGGGCACCCCGACCGCCAGGGCCGGGGAGCCGCTCCAGGTGCGGGCCGACGGCTCGATCCGCCGGTCCGGCTCCGTGCTCTGCTCCCACCAGGCCTGGACCTGGTGGCAGTTCGCCGCGAAGGAGGCCGTCCGCCGCCGCCCGTCGGTGCTGAGGCCCGGCAGCGAGCGGCGGCGACCGTCGGCGAGGTGGATCCGCACCGCGTGGTTGGTCGCGCCCGGGGCGTCGTAGCGCCGCACGCCGATCCAGCGGATCTCCTCCCAGGCGTAGGTGCGGCCGGGCCCGAACCCCCGGCAGACGGTGATCCCGTCGGCGCCCACCCGGCTCCAGGACCGCAGGGCCGCGAGAGCCGGGACGACGATCGTCAGGCTCAGCGCGAACAGCAGCACCGTGCCGAGGGCGGTGAGCTTCAGCAGGCCGAGTGCGAGCGGGGCGACGGCGACGAGGGCCAGCATCGGGAGGGCGGCCGGCTGGGCCACGTCCTTCTGCCGGAAGATCATTTCTTCCACGCCGCGCACCCTACGCCCGTCGCCCGCGCCGGGACAGGGGGGCGGCCGGGATCCCCGTGGACGGTGAGGCGTTCCGCCGGCCCCCGCGACCCCGCACCGCCGGGGCCGCGGGGGCGCCGGGCAGCCTACACGGTGCTGGCGATCCAGCCGACGGTCTCGGTGGTGTGCGGCCCGTCGGACAGCGCCCGGCCGGTGCCCACGAGTTCGTTGATGCGGATCTTGAAGCCGACGGTGGTGACGTCGGCGATCCGCAGGCCCGGGGTGTCGGGCCCGTGGAAGGTCTGGACGAAGGGCAGGACGATCACGGTCGAGTCGTCGGGGAAGGGCGTGGGGAAGATGACCTGGGTGAAGGTCGAGGTGTTCCCGCCCGCCACCTCCGTGAGGTTGGCGGAGCTCAGCTGCAGCTTGCCGGTCTGGATCATGCTCATGGCCTCTGCCTTTCGTCTGTTCACTCGACTGCCGCCGGTGCTGTCGTCCTTCCGGAGCGGCCATGGGTGAGGTACCCGCGTTCGTCCGGGTTTAGCGGGAAAGCTGACGTTTCGAGGCAGCTGCGCCCACCCCCGCGCCGGAGGAGGCACCCGCCCGAGGACCGAGCCGGCGGGCCCCGCGCCCCGCCCCGCGCGCCTGGGGCCGACGGTCCGGCGAGGCGGCGCGGGCTTGCGGCATACGGGAGTTGGCGAGACCGCGCGCATCCCGGGGGTGGTCGGGCGGTCGGCCCGGCCGGCGGCGGAGGGGGAGGGGAACCCGTGGGGGTGAGGGCGGTACGGGTGGCCGGGCGCTGTCCATGCGCTAAGACTGCGGTCTCACTCCGCGAGAC
>NZ_JBEXJK010000499.1:0-5521 GCF_040609095.1 Kitasatospora sp. NPDC004799 | reverse complement strand
GTCGCGCAGCTGGCCGGCCAGGTCGACAGGCGTGGCGAAGGAGGAGACGGTGGTGACGGTGGCGCCGGCCCTGGTCGCGCCGTAGTAGGCCATCGCCGCTGGCCAGGGCGTTCGGGGTGAGGGCGCCGCCGGCCGGGTCGGGCTGGTAGGCGAAGGCGCCGCGCTGGTCGGCGGGGGCCGCGCAGCCGAGCTGGAACAGGGCGAGCCCGTCGAAGGCGGACTTGCCGGCCTTGGCGACGCCCGCCGGGTCGGTCTTCGCGGCGAACAGCGCGTTGACGGCGAGCCCGGTGGAGTTGGCGTCGCCCGGGTTGCCCGGGTTGTAGGCCCAGCTGCCGTCGGCGTTCTGGTTGGCCTTGAGCCAGGCGACGCCCTTGTCGACGGCGTCCTGGTGCCCGCCGAGGGCGACCAGGGCCTGGACGGCGACGGCGGTGGCGTTGCTGTCCTCGAACTTGGCGTCGCAGGCGGCGCCGGCGTTCCGGTAGGAGGGCCAGCCGCCGTCCTCGCACTGCTGGCCGGTGAGCCAGCCGACCGCGGAGTCGGCCGGGGTGATCTTGGCCGCCGCCAGCGCGGTGAGCGCGAGGGACTGCCGCCAGACGCCGTCGTACGTCGGGTCGCTCTTGCCGTACAGGCCGTCCGGGACGGTGGGCGGGGCGACGTCGGCGAGGGCCGGGCCGGCGGCGAGGCCGGTGAGCAGCGCGGCGGACAGGGCGGCGGCGCCCAGGCGGGCGGCGGTCAGCATGGTCGGGTGTGCCTTTCGGTGAGCGGTGGTGGCCCGGGCGGGGCCGTTCCGTAGTCCTCGACGGTGTCGGGCGCGAGGCCTCGACGGTGCCGGGCGCGTGCGCCCGGACCGGGGCGCTGCCGGGCGGTTCCCGTCGGCTCCGCGACGCGAACGGTCGGCCACGCCCCGCCGCTCGCCCCTCCCCGGGTGTTCCGACTCGCCCGGGCGGCCGCACGCGGCGCCGGACTCACGGCTGCGGGTCAGCGCCGGATTCGCACCGGCTTTCCCCGGAGGAGGAGCGGGATGGAGATGGAGTTGTGCTGCCCGTCGACTCTAGCCGCCGGAGCGCGCCGAGCGGCCCGAGCGGCCCCGATCACGGCAGGGAGCGGCAGGGGAGGCGGCAAAGGGGAGCGGCAGGAACAGGTTCCAGTCAGTGCCCGCCCGGGCGGCCGGTCACGGCAGGGTGAGCAGCCGGGCCGCGGTGTGCAGGTCGGCCCGTACCTCGGCGATCGAGGCGCGGCCGGAGAGCCAGGCGACCAGCGCCGAGTGCCAGGTGTGCTCGATCACCCGCACCGCCGCGCGCTGGCTCTCGGTGGGCGGTCCGGACTGGCCGATCGCGTCCAGGATGAGCTGCCCGGTGGCGACGCTGACCTGGTCCACCTCGGCCCCGACCGAGCGGTCCGCGAAGGACAGCGCCCGGACCATCGCCTCGGCCAGCAGCGGCTCGCGCTGCAGCGCGTGGAAGGCTCGGGTGAGCGTGTCGGCGACCCGCGGGGCCGGTTCGGGGTCGGTCGGCGGGTGCCGCCGGATGTGCTCCTGCAGGCCCTGCAGCTGCTCCAGCATCACCGCCACCAGCAGGTGCACCTTGGACGGGAAGTACCGGTAGAGCGTGCCGAGGGCGACCTGCGCGCTCTCCGCGACCTCCCGCATCTGCACCGCCTCGTAGCCGCCCCGCACCGCCAGCGCGGTGGCGGCCCGCAGGATGCGCCGGCGGCGTTCGGCCTGGCGGGCGGTCAGCGGCGGCTCGCCCGGGGGCGACAGCGGCGGCATCGTCGGAGGAGGGGGTGGCGGCAAGGGTGCTCCCGGGCGGGCGAGAGTGGCGGCGTGCTCCACATGGTCGGCAGGATCCGGCGTGGCGGGAATCACCAGCCCTGGCTCCTGAGGGAAAGCTACGGGCCGGTATCTTCGAGGTCTCTCCTTGTTCACGTGGTCGACGACGAGTTCCCCAGCCGGTGAAACCTGATCTACTTTAGCGACCGGAAGCAGGACCGGAAGCACGACCGGCAGCACCGATAGCAGCTAGAGAAGAGGGCCCAGGATGACCGCGCAGCCGCTGCGGATTGCCCTGCTGTCGTACCGAGGTGACCCCTTCTGCGGTGGTCAGGGCGTGTACGTACGGCACCTCTCCCGCGAGCTCGCCCGGCTCGGCCACCACGTGGACGTGATCGGCGCCCAGCCGTACCCGGTGCTGGACGAGGTCGACGGCCCCGGCTCGGTGCGCCTGGTCGAGCTGCCCAGCCTGGACCTCTACCGCGCCGACGACCCCTTCCGCACCCCGGCCCGCGGCGAGTTCCGCGACCCGGTGGACGTGCTGGAGTTCGCCACCATGCGCACCGGCGGCTTCCCCGAGCCGCTGACCTTCTCGCTGCGCGCCCGCCGCTACCTGGCCGCCCACAAGGGCCGCTACGACGTGGTGCACGACAACCAGACCCTCGGCTACGGACTGCTCGGCCTGGCCCGGCACGGCTTCCCGCTGGTCACCACGATCCACCACCCGATCACCGTGGACCGGCAGCTGGAGCTGGACGCCGCCACCACCCGCCTCAAGCGGCTCTCGCTGCGCCGCTGGTACGCCTTCACCCGGATGCAGCGCCGGGTCGCCGCCCGGCTGGACCACGTGATCACCGTCTCCGGCACCTCGCAGCGCGAGATAGCCCAGCACCTGGGCGTCGCGCCCGGCGCGATCTCGGTGGTGCCGATCGGCGCCGACACCCGGCTCTGGTCGCCCTCGGCGGAGGTCGGGCGCGTCCCCGGCCGGATCGTCACCACCTCCAGCGCGGACGTCCCGCTGAAGGGCCTGGTCTTCCTGGTCGAGGCGCTCGCCAAGGTCCGCACCGAGCGCGACGCCCACCTGGTGGTGGTCGGCAAGCCGCAGAAGGAGGACGGGCCGGTGGCCGAGGCGGTGCGCCGCTTCGGGCTGGCCGAGCACATCGAGTTCCGCAGCGGGCTGACCGACCGGGAGCTGGTCGACCTCTACCGCTCGGCCGAGGTCGCCTGCGTCCCCTCGCTCTACGAGGGCTTCTCGCTGCCCGCCGCCGAGGCGATGGCCACCGGCACCCCGCTGGTCGCCACCACCGGCGGGGCGATCCCCGAGGTGGCCGGGCCGGACGGCGAGACCAGCCTGGCGGTGCCGCCGGGGGAGGCGGACGCGCTGGCCGCCGCGCTCGGCCGGCTGCTGGACGACCCGGACCTGCGGGCCCGGCTCGGCGCGGCCGGACGGGAGCGGGTGCTCGCCCGGTTCACCTGGGAGCGGGCGGCCGAGCTGACCGCCGAGGCGTACCGCGCGGCGGTCGCCACCGGCGCCGGCGCCCGGGCCCGCTCGGGACCGGGCTGGCGGTACGTGGCCTGAGCGGTACGTGGCCTGAGCGGTACGTGGCCGGAGCGGCGCGTGGCGGCGCCCCGAGGTGACGGCGCTCCGGGTCGACGAAGTGCGTCGGGTCGACCAGCGCGTCGGGCGGTGCCTGCGCCGGCCGGCCCGATCGAGGCATGACGAAGCGTCAAGAACGCTTGGCAGCAATAGGAATGGGAGTCCAGCAGTGCTGACCGTCGATTTCTCGCGCTTCCCGCTCGCCCCCGGCGACCGGGTGCTCGACCTGGGCTGCGGCGGGGGCCGGCACGCGTTCGAGTGCTACCGCCGCGGCGCCAACGTGATCGCCCTCGACCAGAACGCCGAGGAGATCGCCGAGGTCAGGAAGTGGTTCGCGGCGATGGAGCAGGCCGGTGAGGCCCCCGAGGGCGCGTCGGCGGTCGCGATGGAGGGCAACGCGCTGGCGCTGCCGTTCGAGGACGAGTACTTCGACAAGATCATCATCTCCGAGGTGATGGAGCACATCCCGGACGACAAGGGCGTGCTCAACGAGATGTTCCGGGTCCTCAAGCCGGGCGGCCTGCTCGCCGTCACCGTGCCGCGCTGGCTGCCGGAGAAGATCTGCTGGGCGCTGTCCGACGAGTACCACGAGGTCGAGGGCGGCCACATCCGGATCTACCGGGGCGACGAGCTGCTCGGCAAGCTCAAGGACGCCGGCCTGGAGCCGTACGGCACCCACCACGCCCACGCGCTGCACTCGCCGTACTGGTGGATCAAGTGCGCGGTCGGCGTCGACAACGACAAGGCGCTGCCGGTCAAGGCGTACCACCAGCTGCTGGTCTGGGACATCGTCGGCACCCCGGTGATCAGCAAGCTCACCAAGGCCGCCGAGAAGGCGCTCAACCCGGTGATCGGCAAGAGCTTCGTCGCGTACGCCTCCAAGCCGAACCGCGGCGCGTCCAACCCGAACCGCGGCACGTCCGAGCCGGACCGCGGCACGTCCGACCCGGACCGCGTCGAGCCCCAGCGGGCGGAGGCATGACCGCCGCCGTCCCCGAGGTGCTGCTGCTCGACGGGGTGCTCGACGCCGAGCAGGCCGCCGACACCGTGCGCAGCATCCTGGCCGAGCAGCGCCCCGACGGCGCCATACCCTGGTTCGCCGGCCACCACCTCGACCCCTGGGACCACACCGAGGCCGCGATGGCCCTCGACACGGCCGGCGAGCACGCCGCCGCCGAGGCCGCCTACCGCTGGCTCGCCGCGACCCAGAACCCGGACGGCTCCTGGTACGCCGCCTACACCGACGGCGTGGTCACCGACCGGGCCAAGGAGAGCAACTTCTGCGCGTACATCGCGGTCGGGGTCTGGCACCACCACCTCAGCACCGGCGACGACGCCTTCCTGGAGTGGATCTGGCCGGTCGTCCGGCGCGCCCTGGACTTCATCGTCGGGCTGCGGCTGCCCGGCGGCCCGATCGCCTGGCGGGTCGACGAGGACGGCACCGCCACCGACGAGGCGCTGCTCACCGGCTCGTCCAGCATCTTGCACGCGCTGCGCTGCGGCCTGGCCGTCGCCGAGTACCTGGAGGAGCCGCAGCCCGACTGGGAGCTCGCGGCCGGGCGGCTGGGGCACGCCGTCTCCCACCACCCCGAGCGGTTCCTGGACAAGGACCGCTACTCGATGGACTGGTACTACCCGGTGCTCGGCACCGGCCTGCGCGGCCAGGCGGCGCTGGACCGGATCGAGCGGGACTGGGAGCGCTTCGTCGTCCCCGGCCTCGGCGTGCGCTGCGTCAGCGACCGCCCGTGGGTGACCGGCGGGGAGAGCGCCGAGCTGGCGCTCGCGCTCTGGGCGATCGGCCAGTCCGACCGCGCGGTGGACATCCTGCGCTGGATCCAGAAGCACCTGCGGCACGAGGACGGCTCGTACTGGACCGGGTACGTGTTCGAGGACGACGCGATCTGGCCGGAGGAGCGCACCACCTGGACGGCCGGGGCGCTGCTGCTCGCGGTGGCGGCGCTCGGCGGGGACCCGGCGACGGTGTCGGTCTTCGGCGGGGAGCAGCTGCCGGCCGGGCTGGTGGTCGAGGACTGCTGCTGATCTCGCGGGCCTTCTACCCGTACACGCCGTTCCGCTCCGGCACGGTGCTGGCCGTCCACGAGGACGCGATCCGCTCGCTGCTGCGGCTGACCGTGCCCGAGGAGGGCTTCGCGGCC
>NZ_JBEXJK010000498.1:0-5534 GCF_040609095.1 Kitasatospora sp. NPDC004799 | reverse complement strand
GCTGCCCGTACGGGGGCTGGCCGGCCGGGGCCTGCGGCGGGGTGCCGCCGTACGCCGCCGGGATGTTCAGCGGCGGCTGCTGGCCCGGGCCGGGCGGGGTGTGGCCGGCGCCGGGCACCTGGCGGCGCGAGGGGGTGGAGAGCTCGTAGTCGTAGCCGCACTCCTCGCAGAACCGTCCGGTCTGCGGGCTGCGGCAGATCGGGCAGACGGCCAGGCCCGCGGTGAGGCCCTGCGGCCCGGCCTGCGGTCCGGCCTGCTGGACGGCCCCGTGCGGGGGCACGGCGCCGTGCGGCGGCGGGGGCATCGCGCCCGGGGGCGGCAGGGGTGCCCCGGGCGGCGGGACGGACCCCGGGGCCATCGGCGGCGGGGGCGGCGGGGCGCCGAAGGAGGCGCCGCCGTGCCCCGGGTACCCGGGGTGCGCGCCGGGCGCGGGGTCGGCCCCGTGCGCTCCGGGGTAGCCTCCGTGCGCCCCCGGCGCGGGGGCGGGCGGAGTCATCGGGAAGCCGCAGAAGTCGCACCAGTCCTCGGCCTGCGACTCGTGGCCCCTCGGGCAGATCGGCATCAGGTCCCCCTCGTTTCCGGCCGGCTCGGTGCGGCGTCGCGCCGGGGCGCCGGCCCGGTCACGTCTTCAGCGGTCACTTCTTCACACGTACCGTCTTGGTCGACCGGGTCTCAAGGGTCATCGAGTCGGCCTCGCTCACGTTCTTACGGAACCGAACCGTACCCTCCTTCGGGTCCACCACGTCCACCACCTTCTGGAGCAGCTTGTAGGTGCCCTCGTTCCCGGTCGCGTGTGCGATCCGGACGGCGGCGCCCAGCTTGGCGGTCGCGCGGTCGACGTCCCCGGCCCGGTGGGCCTCCAGGCCCTCCTGGATGGAGGAGGCGAGCTCGGCCTGCCCGGTGTAGTGGGCGACCTGCGGGCTGATCCGGGTGGAGGAGGCCAGGTCGTCGGTCCAGACCGCCTTGACCAGGCCCTGGGTGAGCACCTCGGGGGTGCCGCCGGCCACCTGCCGGGGCAGCACCAGGCTGACCCGGGCGGCCAGCATCTCGTTGCCGACCGAGGCGGCCGGCACCTCGACGCAGACGTGGTAGTCGCGGCTCTCGTCGCCCCAGGAACCGGTGGGGTAGTCGCCGGCCCGGGGGCCGGCCTCGGTGCGCCGGGCGGTGAGGTCCTCGACCGCGGGGGCGACCTGCTTGACGAACCGGACCGTGGCGTTGGCCGGGGTCCAGATCCGCAGCGCGACGTCGGCGACCTGCTTGCCCATCGCGCCGGCCATCATCGAGCGGAAGTCCTCGGCCAGGCCGGAGGGCTCGGCGACGATGTCGGTGGTGCCGAGCAGCGCCGAGGAGATCCGGCGCAGCTCGTCGATCCGCCAGTCGGTGCCCACGCCGCGGCAGTCGGCGGTGAAGTGGCCGGTCACCCGCTCGATGGTGCGGGCCAGGTCCTCGGCCGACTCGTGCTCGTTGTTGCCGTCGGTGAGCAGCACGGCGTGCCGGATGGGGATGTCGCGGCGGGTGAGGAAGAGCTGGTCGGCCTTGGCCAGCCAGGTGCCCATCGCGGTGCCGCCGGCCGCGGTGAGCCGGCGCAGCGACTCCTTGGCCTGCTCGCGCGTGGCGGCGGAGGCGGTGGCGAGGGTGCCGTCGCCGGGGTAGATGTCGCGGGCCTCGTGGGTGCCGGCGACGACGGCGAAGGCGGTGCCGTCGCGCAGCGCGTCGATGGCGGCGGCGGTGGCCTCCCGGGCGCCGTTGATCTTGCTCTTGGGGTAGTCCATCGAGCCCGAGCAGTCCACCAGGACGACCACGGCCGCCGCGGTGCCGGCGCCCGCCGGGGCGGCGTCGGCGAAGCCGAGCGGCCGGCCGCCGGAGGTGCCGCCGCCGGTCGCGGTGACGGTGACGATGGCGTTGACCTCGCGGGCGCCGTCGGCCAGGTACTCGTTCTGGAAGATCTCCACGTCGAACCTGGGCAGGTTCGGCTTCGCCAGTGTTGCCATGGGGCGGTCGGCTCCCGTCGGGTGAGGGGTGGACGTGCTCAGGACGGTGGGGCGGCCCGCCGGACGGGCCGGCGGGCCGTGGCGCCGGAGCGTCCGGCAGGTGGTCGGTCAGGCCGTCGGCGGGTGCGGCGGCTGCGGCGGGACGGGCGGTGCGGACGGTGCGGCGGGCGGGCGGGCCCGCTCAGTTGGGCGAGCCGTGCTCGGCGCGCCAGGCCTCCCAGCCGGCCGTGGATGCCACCCTCGCCTCGTGCAGGGCCCGTTGGGCGAGGGCGGTCGGCGGGGTCTCCAGGCCGCGCACCCAGTTGCGGCCCGCGGTGACCAGCGCCACGCAGACCATCGTCGCCCCGGCCGCACTGAGCGCCGTACCGATCGCGGTGAGCACCGCTCCGCCGGCCAGCAGCGAGCGGTTGACCTGGAACCCGCTGAAGATTCTCTGGTTGGTCGCCATGCCTCCACGATGCGGGCAGTCGGCGGGGGCTGCACCTCGGACTGCCCGGGCCGGACGGTCCCGGGCGCGCTCCGGCCGCAGCGGGTGCGGGCCGGACGGCTCCAGGTGCGGGACCGGACGCTCCGGGTGCGGGCCGGACGGGCGTCCGCGACCCTGGGCACACGGAGTGCGCCCGGAGCGAGGAGGAGGCGCGATGCCCGATCTCGAACAGCTGGCCGTGGAGCACGCCGCCCGGGCGGCCGAGAGCCCGCACGGGCGCAGCGCCCACCTGGTGCTGCACGACGGGATCCTGCGGCAGACCGTGATCGCGCTGACCGCGGGCACCACGCTGGACGAGCACAACCCGCCCACCGCCGGCAGCGTCCAGGTGCTGCGCGGCCGGGTCTCGCTGACCATCGCCGGCCGACTGCTGGAACTGCCGGCCGGCCGCCTGGAGCCCGTCCCGCAGGAGCGGCACGGGCTGCTGGCGCACGTCGACTCGGTGGTGCTGCTGACCGCCGTCACCGCGTAGCGGTGCCGGGCTCCACCGGGTTGAACACGCTGTCGCTGACCAGCCGCAGCCCCCACAGGAAGTCCTGTCCGCTGGGCGCGAGTTCGGGCGCGGCCAGCCACTGGGCGCAGTAGCCGGCCAGCAGGGTCTGGTAGAAGGACCCGCGGGCGAGCTCCTCCGGTGTGTCCGGCACCTCGGGCAGCCCCTGGAACAGCGCGGCGAGCCCCAGCCGGCCCTCCTTCTGCGCCTCCGCGAAGGCCTGTGCCAGCTCGGGGGCGTGCGCGGCCTGCGCGAGCGCCTCGAACTGGGCCGCCCAGAGCCCGCGGTGCTCGACGAAGACGTCCCGCAGGCCGTTCCAGACGGCGGCGAAGCGCACCTCCGGTTCGTCCGACACCTCGTTGGCGCCGGCCACCACCTCCCCCAGGGCCACGCCCATCTCGCCGATCGCCTCGATCATCGCCGCGTTGAGCAGCGTCTCCTTCGAGCCGAAGTGATAGCCGATCGCGGCCAGGCTGACGCCGGAGGCGCTCGCGATGTCACGGGCGGTGGTGCGCCCGTAGCCCTTCTCGTACAGGCAGCGCTTGGCGCCGGCCATCAGGTCTTCGCGGTTTCCCATGCCCCGATCCTACGGAAGTCCTGGACGGATGTCTCGCACGAACGTCTCACTCACTTGTCCCACTCATTCGTCTCACGCGCTCGTCTCGCCCACTTGCCCGCTCGCTCGTCTCGCACGCTCGTCTTGCGCGACCGTCTCGCACGCTCGTCTTGCAGGACCGCCTTGCGCAAGCGTCTTGCGCGAACGTCTTGCGCAAACGTCTCATTCGATCGTCTCGCACGCAGGACTGAGACGATCGATTTACACATACGTACTAGACAATCGTCTGAGCCATCCGTACCGTCTTCCCCATGACCGCAACCACCGGCCGCGCAGGCCGTCGCGAATGGATCGGCCTGGCCGTCCTGCTGCTCCCGACCCTCGTCCTCACCATGGACATGGGCGTGCTCTTCTTCGCCGTCCCGTACATCTCCACCACGCTGGCGCCGAGCGGCACCCAGCAGCTCTGGATCATGGACATGTACTCGTTCGTGCTGGCCGGCCTGCTCATCACGATGGGCGCGCTGGGCGACCGGATCGGCCGCCGCCGGCTGCTGATGATCGGCGCCACCGGCTTCGCGGGCGCCTCGCTGCTGGCCGCCTGGTCGCACGACGCCGGCCAGCTGATCGCGGCCCGCGCGCTGCTCGGCGCCGCCGGGGCCACCGTGATGCCCTCGACCCTCGCGCTGATCCGCACGATGTTCCACGACCCCAGGCAGCGGCAGATCGCGCTCGGCGCCTGGGGCGGCATCCTCACCGCCGGGGCCACCCTCGGCCCGGTCGCCGGCGGCCTGCTGCTGGAGCACTACTGGTGGGGTTCGGCCTTCCTGCTCGCCGTCCCGGTGATGGCCCTGGTGCTGCTGACCGCGCCCGTGCTGCTCCCCGAGTACCGCTCCACCGCCCGCGCCGGCCGCTTCGACCTGCTCGGCGCCACGCTCTCGCTGGCCGCGGTCCTGCCGCTGGTCTACGGGATCAAGACGCTCGCCGTCGACGGCTGGAGCCTCCTCCCCGGGCTCGCCGTCCCGGCCGGCTTGCTGCTGGCCGGCGCCTTCGTCCGGCGCCAGCGCACCGCCGCGAACCCGCTGCTCGACCTGAGCCTGTTCCGGATCCGCACCTTCAGCGGCGCGATCAGCGTCAACACCGTCGCGATGTTCGCGATGATGGGCTTCGCCCTCTTCACCTCGCAGTACCTCCAGCTGGTCAAGGGCATGAGCCCGCTGACCGCCTCGCTCTGGTCGCTGGTGCCGAGCGTGGGCGTCGGCGCGGCGGTCGGGATCAGCTCGGCGCTGGCCGGCAAGGTCCGCCCGGCGGTGCTGATGGGCGGCGGCTTCCTGGTCGGCTCGGCGGGCTTCGCGATGATGACCCGGGTCGGCGCGCACTCCCCGCTGGCGCTCGTCCTGACCGCGGCCGGGGTGCTGGCCGCCGGGACGGTCGGCACCATGACGATGACCGCCGAGATGGTCGTCTCCGCCGCCCCGGTCGAGCAGGCCGGCGCCGCCTCCGCCACCTCCGAGACCGCCGTCGAGCTCGGCAGCTCGCTCGGCATCGCCCTGCTCGGCGCGGCCGGCGCCGCGGTCTACCGCCACCGGCTGGACGGCGCCCTCCCGGTCGGCCTCGACGGCGAGGCCGCCCGAACCGCCCAGGACACCCTCGGCGGCGCGGTCACCGTCGCGGCCCAGCTGCCCGGCCGGCTCGGCTCCGGCCTGCTGGAGACCGCCCGCACCGCCTTCACCGACGGGCTGCACGTCGCGGCCCTGGTCGGCCTGGTCTTCGCGCTGGGCGCCGCCGTCCTGGCCTACCGCCTGATGCGCCACCTCCCGGCCGCCGCCCCCGCGTCCACCCCCGCCCCGGAGGCCGTCACCGCCTGACCGTCCCCGGCCCGATCCACGCGAGTCATCGAGAGCCCCCGCCCACCCCTTGGGTTCTAGCGGTCGTTGCAACACCCCAGTTCAAGGGGTGCGATGGACTTCGAGATCCGGGAAGACCGGCACAAGAAGGGGCAGCGTCTGA
>NZ_JBEXJK010000497.1:0-5543 GCF_040609095.1 Kitasatospora sp. NPDC004799 | reverse complement strand
GGCCGGGATGTCAGCCCGGCGTGCCGCGCAGCACCACGACGCGGTCGGGCCGCCCCAGGGCCCCCGAGCGGACCCAGTACCCGGCGTCCAGCGCGCCGGCGGCCACCAGGCGCTCGCGCTGCCCCGGTGGGGCGAGGGCATCGCGGTAGCCGTCGCACCAGCCGTCGCCGTCGCCGTCACCGGCGAACAGGCACCGGTACGCGTAGAGCCGCCCCTCGTGGTACCACTCGTGCCGCACCACCGGCATCCGCAGAACGCGCTCGAACCAGGCGGCCGACGCCACCGCCAGCGCCTCGGGGCTGCCGGTGGCGTTCAGCGCCAGCCCGGTGGGCGGCTGCGTCAGCCAGTAGAAGTTCTGGTGGGCGAACCGGTCCCCACGGACCGTGGCACCGCTCAGGTGCAGGCCCACGCGCAGCGGCCACCCGAGCGGACCGTCCCCGACACCCGCGCACACCACCAGCGAGGAGTCGTCCTCCGGCCGCGCCACCCAGCTGACCGCGGGAGCCAGCGCCCACGCCCCGGCGCGCTCGCGCAGCACCGCCACGAACGCCCGCTCGGCCCCGTCCAGTTCGGACTCCGTCTCCGGATCGTCGCTCGCGAACCACGGCTGCACCGGCATGCGACCACCCTACGCCCCACCCGGAAACCGGCAGTACGGGCGGCCCTCCCCCCGCACCACCCGCAGCCCTCCCCCGCACCAACTGGGCCAGCCCGCCGAGGAGTTAAAAGGCCTGCGGCCGCATCTCCGACGATCCAGCCCCCCCGGGCAGGGGGTCAGGCCGGGGCGGACGTACGCACGACGGCGTCCAGGGCCGGGGCGACGACGGCGAAACTGTCCCGCGTCAGCACCACGAGGTCCACCCCGCCCCCGGCATCGGCGGTGCTCCAGCGCTGGAGCACCGTGTGGAACGCCGCCAGCGCCATGTCCGCGGCCAGGCGCGGGTACAGCTCACGCCCCGCGTCCAGCCCCAGGCGTTCGGCGAGCTGCACGGCGAGCTCGTCGCGCCACTGCGCCTGACGCTCCAGGAAGCGGGCCAGCAGCGCGGGCGTGGACAGGACCAGCCGCACCACCTTGCGGGCGCGCTCCTCGTGGCCCGCACAGTCCTCGACGCAGCGCCACACCGCGTGCCGCAGCGCGACCGAGGGCGCCTCCGTGGCCGGGCGGCGGGCCAGTTCCTCGCGCATCGCGGCACCGAGCGCGGCCAGGAACTGGACGACCACGTCCTCCTTCGACGCGAAGTAACGGAAGAAGGTCCGCTTCGAGACCCCCGCGGCGGTGGCGATCTCGTCGACCGTCACGGCGTCGAACCCGCCGTCCGCCAACAGCTCCAGCGCCGCCCGGGTCAGCTCGTCGGCGACGAGTTGACGCTTGCGCTGGGCCAGGGATGCGGCGGGTCGGGAGGTCACCGCCCCATCCTAGCCCCCACGCCACACGTGACATCAAACGACTCCCTTGACACTCGGTGACAGAAAGGGCAGCGTGAGGCACATGACCCGGAACCCCTCGACCCCCGACCCCGCCGCCGACCTCAGCGCACGGGTGTTCGTCGTCACCGGCGCCAGCAGCGGCCTGGGCCTGGCCACCACCGACGCCCTCGCCCGCCGCGGCGCCCACGTCGTCCTCGCCGTCCGCGACGAGGCCAAAGGCCACCGCGCCGCCCGCCAGGTGACGCGCGCCCACCCCGCCGCCCGCCTGGAGGTACGTCGGCTCGACCTCGCCGACCCGCACTCCGTGCAGGCCTTCGCCACCCGCCTGCGCGAGGACGGGCCCACCCCCGACGTCCTGATCAACAACGCCGGCGTCATGGCGCCCCCACGCACCCTCACCGCCCCCGGCCACGAACTCCAGTTCGCCGTCAACCACCTCGGCCACTTCGCCCTGACCGCCCACCTGATCGACCTGCTCGCCCGCGGCCGCGACCCGCGCGTGGTCACGGTCACCTCCCCCAACCACCGCCGCGCCCGCATCGACTTCGACGACCTCGCCGGCCAGCACGGCTACTCACCCATGGGCCACTACAACCAGTCCAAGCTCGCCAACGCCCTCTTCGCCCTCGAACTCCACCGCCGCCTGCACGCCACCCACAGCCCCGTCCGCAGCCTCCTCGCCCACCCCGGCTACGCCGCCACCCACCTGCCCCACAGCCGCACCGTCCCGGCCGTCCGCCTGCTCTACGGACACCTGCTGCGCCCGCTCGCCCAAACCCCCGCCCGCGCGGCACGAGCCCAACTGCACGCCGCCACCGCCCCCGACGCGCGGAGCGGGGACATGTACGCCCCGAGCGGCATCGGCGAACTGCGCGGAACCCCCGCACGCACCGACCCTGCACCCCGCGCCCAGGACGAGGCACTGGGCCGGCGGCTGTGGGACGTCTCGCAGGAACTGTCCGGGGTACGGTTCACGATCCCCGAAGCGACCATCTCCTGACCACACCCGGCCCCCGGCCACCCGCACCCACGAACCCTCCACATCAGCGAGACCGCGACGGTGGAGCGGTCAGCGAGGATCCGACTGGACCTCCGTCAGTCGACGCCTTCGACGATGCGGAAGTCGCGCTCGACGCCGTCGCCGAGGACGACCAGCGCCTCCTGGTAGGCCGCGCTCTCGCGCGCCGCGACGGCCTGCTCGAAGCTGTCGAACTCGACCAGGACGGTGCGCTCGGCGATTCCGGCGTCGTGCGCCGCGACCCGACCCCCGCGGACGATGGTCCGACCTCCCCCGGCCGCGACGGCCGCAGCGGCCAGCTTGTTGTAAGCGGCCAGCTTCTCGGGGTCCGCAATGGTGCGGTAGACGCTGACCCAGTAGCCCTTGGGCATGGCACCTCCAGTGTTGTCACACGTGTGTCCAGCTTACGAGTTGGTCTCGGACGGGCGTCGGCGGCCCAGGGCGCGGACGGGCCTCGACCGCTGGGAGCCGGGGACGGCCAAGGGCCCGGCGTCGTTTACGCTGAGCGGCGGATCGATCACGCAACTGACGTGTCGAAGAAGGGAGCTGAGGCGATGTCAGGGTTCCGGGTGAATCCGCAGGACCTGCGCAACGCATCGAAGGACGGCTACGCCGTGGCGAAGGGGATCCGGGAGGACTGGGGGCAGGCGTTCGGTCACCGCCCACCGGTCCTGGGTCTGCCGCACTGGGTTTTCGAGGGGGCGGCCAAAGCCGCCGTCCAGGACCTGGGACGGCACCTCAACGAGATCACCACCAACCGCCTGGAGCAGGCGGCCGGCAACCTGATCACCATGGCGTTGTCGTACGAGACCGCGGACACCGGCGCCGCCGCGGCGGTCGGCGGCGCGGGAGGGCAGGGCTGATGCCGCACTACTGGGGGATGATCAAGGAAGCCGACGTCGGCACGCTCAGGACGGCCGTCCAGGTCCTGAGCACCTTCGAGGGCAGGTTCAAGCAGCGGATCGCCGACTGGCAGACGATGCAGCGCAACCTCGCCGACTCCTCCTGGCACGGCCAGGCTTCGGACTCGACCACCACCGCGCTCCAGGACCGCACCAACCAGCTGCTGCTCGTCGACCAGTTCATCGAGGACCTGCGCCGGATGCTGACCGACGGCATCGACAACATCCTCCTCCTGCAGGCTCGCCAGCAAAGGCTCGTCACGCACGCGACCGGCAACTGCCTGGAGATCGTCGCCGCCGACGTGGAGGCCACACCGGTGGTGCGGGTGCTGCCGCCCGACCCGCACTCCCGCAACGATCCCGAGTGGCGCAAGGAGGTGGAGGCCGCCCGCGACCGCCTCGTGACGGACGTCGACGCCCTCTGCACCGACGCCCGGGCCGTCGACGACCGCCTCGCCCAGGCCCTGGCCGGCTTCGACTACATCGCCAAGCAGGAGGGGGACTACGACCCGGCGAAGATCGCCGAGGCCACCAAGGCCGCCGCCGAGCTCGACCGGATGACGCTCGGAGGCCCGGGGACCAGCCAGCAGCCCGACGCCAACCGGCAGTGGTGGGACTCGCTGCCCGAGGCCACCCGACAGCAGCTCCTCCAGGACCACCCCGGCTCGATCGGCGCGCTGGAAGGTCTGCCGGCCGAGGTCCGGGACCGGGCCAACCGGGCCTGGCTGCCCCAGCTGCGCGCACAGCTGACCGAAGGGCTCACCGACCCGTACCACTCGCAGACCGTGAGCCAGGTGAATCTGGACGGCCTCAACGCCCTGCAGAAGCAGATCGACACCCCCAGCGTGCCGCCCCAGCTCCTGCTCAGTGTCGACGATCCGCGGCGGGTTCCCCACGGCCCTGGCGCGGTCCTCGCTTACGGCAACCCCGACACCGCCACCAACATCGCCGCCTACGTACCGCCGAGGCCGGCCGTGGGAACGCTGCCGACGGACGCCGCCGTCGCACGCGGCCTGGCCGTCAGAGCCGGGAAGGCCGACCCCACGAAATCGACCGCCACCATCGTCTTCACGAGCCTCGTCCCGCCCGGCGACGAGTCCCTGACCCCCAGCGTCTCGCTCAGCCCGCTGCGCGACAGCGGCACCTTCAGCACCTACAACGGGCTCCGGGTCTCCCACCGGGACGGGACCGCCACCCTGAGCGAGGTCGCCGCCGCCCCGGACGAATCCGGCTACCTCGTCGCCAGTGCGCCGCTGGAGGCCACGAAGCTCCCCGGGTGGAGCTTCACCCCCGACTCGATCGTGGCCAGGACGCCGGGCGGCCCCGACGGTCCGTCCTCCTTGCACACGGCCGCCGACGCGATCGTGGGCCGCCACTAGGCTGCGGATGAGGTCGTGATCCAGCGGTGGTCCTGGCGAGGCTCGCGGGAGTCCCGTCACAGCGGGGCGCGGTGCCTCGCCAGGCCTTCGGCGGGGCGAGGTCGCGCCCTCCTCGGATCAGGCGTCGAGCACCTGGCCGGCCCGCTTGACGACCGGACCCTCCGTCGACCACGGGAACTCGATCCAGTCGTCGGTCCGCTTCCACACGTACTCGCACTTCACCAGGGAGTGCGACTTCTCGTAGATGACGGCGGACCGCACCTCGGCGACGTGGTCGAGGCAGAAGTCGTGCACCAGCTTCAGCGTCTTGCCGGTGTCGGCGACGTCGTCGGTGATCAGGACCTTCTTGTCGGTGAAGTCGATCGCGGCGGGCACCGGCGCCAGCATGACGGGCATGTCGAGGGTGGTGCCCACGCCCGTGTAGAACTCGACGTTCACCAGGTGGATGTTCTTGCAGTCCAGCGCGTAGGCCAGGCCGCCCGCCACGAACACCCCGCCGCGGGCGATGCTCAGGACGAGGTCGGGCTCGAAGCCGTCGTCGGCGATCGTCTGCGCGAGTTCGCGCACCGCCCGCCCGAAGGTCTGGTAATCCAGGGTCTCACGCACATCGGTCATGGTCACCAGTGTCCCCGGCCGCCGACCGGGCGGCGACCACCGGCACGCTGCGGGCCGGAAGTGTGGCGTTTCACACCCCGGCCGCACCCTCCGGCGCACCTCGGGGTCTCGGCGCCGAGGAGCTCGCCGAACAGGTCGGCGCCGGGCCGGATCGCCGGGCACCCGGGGGAGCCCCAACAGGCAGGAGGGGCTGCCGATGAG
>NZ_JBEXJK010000496.1:0-5562 GCF_040609095.1 Kitasatospora sp. NPDC004799 | reverse complement strand
CGTTCTTCCTTTCGGGTGGGGGGGGTGCGGGGGTGTTATACCTCCCGTCGTCGGAGCTGGCGGGGGGGCGGGGGGCCGGCGGGGAGGGCCGGGCCCCACGACAATGGTGCGGACAGTTCTTCGGAAGTACAGAGAAAGCGATACCTCACCATGGATCTCGGCGTGCGCTGGAAGCTGCACGGTGACGGGCGCACGCCCGCGCCGGGGGCGGTGGTCCGCCCCGACGAACGGCTCTCCTGGCCCCGCACGGTAGGGCTGGGCGCCCAGCACGTGGTGGCGATGTTCGGGGCGAGCTTCGTGGCGCCCGTGCTGATGGGGCTCGACCCGAACCTCGCGATCATGATGTCCGGCGTGGCGACCGTGATCTTCCTGCTGGCCACCAAGGGCCGGGTGCCCAGCTACCTGGGCTGCTCGCTGTCCTTCGTGGGCGTGGCCGCGGTCATCCGGGCGCAGGGCGGCACCAGCGCGACGGTGACCGGCGCGGTGTTCGTGGTGGGCGTGGTGCTGTTCCTGGTGGGCGTGGCGGTCCAGAGGTTCGGGGCGCGGATCATCCACGCCACGATGCCGCCGATCGTCACCGGCGCGGTGGTCATGCTGATCGGCTTCAACCTGGCCCCGGTGACCGCCTCGACGTACTGGCCGCAGGACCAGTGGACGGCGCTGCTGGTGATGCTGTTCACCGGCCTGGCCGTGGTGTGCCTGCGCGGGTTCTGGTCGCGGGTGGCGATCTTCCTGGGGCTGCTCTTCGGCTACGGGATCTCCTGGCTGTTCGACCAGGTCTTCGGGAAGATCCACTCGGTGAACGGCGCCGGGCAGCTGACCGACCACTGGCGCCTGGACCTGTCGGGCGTCGGCAAGGCGGACTGGATCGGCCTGCCGACCTTCCACGGCCCGTCCTTCCAGTGGTCGGCGATCCTGGTGGCGCTGCCCGTGGTGATCGCGCTGGTCGCGGAGAACGCCGGGCACGTCAAGGCGGTCGGCGAGATGACCGGCTCGAACCTGGACGCCAAGCTGGGCACCGCGATCTCCGCGGACGGCATCGGCTCCATGCTCTCCACCGCGGTCGGCGGCCCGCCGAACACCACGTACTCGGAGAACATCGGCGTCATGGCCGCCACCCGGGTCTACTCGACGGCGGCGTACTGGGCGGCGGCCGGCTTCGCCCTGCTGTTCGGCATCTGCCCGAAGTTCGGCGCGATCGTGGCCGCGATCCCGGGCGGGGTGCTCGGCGGGATCACCGTGATCCTGTACGGCATGATCGGGCTGCTGGGCGCGCAGATCTGGGTCCGCTCCAAGGTGGACCTGAGCAACCCGCTGAACCTGGTGCCGGCCGCGGCGGGCATCATCATCGGCATCGGCAACGTGACGCTGAAGTTCAGCGACACCTTCAGCCTCAGCGGCATCGCGCTGGGCACGCTGGTCGTCATCACCGGCTACCACGCGCTGCGGGCACTGGCGCCGGCGCACCTCAAGACGCAGGAGCCGCTGCTGGACGAGGGCACCTCCTCGTACGACGAGGACGCCTCCGGCGGGGAGCCGCGCGCCTCGTAACGGACGGGGCCGGGCCCGGGTTCAGGGCGGAGGGACGGCCGGCGGAAGTGTCCGAAAAGGAGCTTCCGTCGGCCGTCCTGTCTTTGCCGGGCGGCCGGGCGGTGGTCGAATCGCTGCTCGCTCCACCGCTCGTTTCTCTGCTCGCCCGTATCGGCCACTCATCCCCCGGGAGAGGCATGTCCCTTCTGTCCCACCGCCGCAGGGCCGCCGCCGCGGCCGCCGCCCTCGCCACCGTGGCGGTCACCTGCGGCCAGGCCTCCGCCGCCTCCGCCGCCGACGCGGGCACGGTCCTGTGGACCCCGAGCACCAGCGCGGGCCCGTCCTCCTTCAAGGCCGTCCAGTGCGCGGCCGGCGACTTCGGGGTGGTGAAGGACTCCGTCAAGGGCAGCGTGTGGCGGGCCTTCCAGGCCGCCGGGCAGGAGCGCTGCGAGACGCTCAGCCCGGACCTGAAGGAGGGCGACACCTTCTACCTGGGCTGGTCGTCCAAGGTGGACGTCAAGGACACCAACAGCCGGTACGTCTTCCAGCTGAAGTGCTCGCCGAGCACCGGCACGGCCAACCACCCGATCGAGATCGACGTCCTGAACGGGCGCGTGCGCCTGCAGGAGTGGGACACCGCGCACGTGTCGCACGCGCTGTGGACCGCGCAGACCACGAACAACACCTGGCACTCGTACGCGCTGAAGATCCGCCTGGGCCGCACGGACGGCACGATCGACTTCTGGTTCGACGGCGTGAAGCAGACGTTCACCACCGGCTCGGGCACCTTCCAGGGCACCACCTGGGACGGCGACCGCAACTACCTCAAGTGGGGCTCGTACCACCAGTCCACGGGCGACGCGACGAACACCTTCACCAGCCCGGTCATGGCCACCACCCTGGAAGCGGCCACCGCCGGCTCCTGACCGCCCGCAGGCCCGGACCGCGGTGGTACGCGGTCCGGGCCTGCGGGGGCCGGGCGGGGGCCGGGCGGGGGCCGGGCGGTGGGTCAGCAGTACTTGTCAGCAGTACTTGAAGGAGCTGATCCGGTCGTTGATCCACGACGGGACGGAGGGCCAGCTCTCGTGCGGGCCGATCTTGAACTCCAGGCCGCCGTACCAGTTGTGCTCGTAGAAGCAGATGCTGCTGCCCGTGTTGTTCAGCACCGACGACGTGACGTCCTGCATGCCGGACCACAGGCCGTTGTCCCGCTTCAGCTTGCCCATGTCGCCGATGTTCTGGTCCGAGGCGATCGCCGGGAACTTGCCGGTGGAGCCGGTGTTGCCGACGAAGCCGTTCTCGGTCCACAGGCAGACGTAGTTGGTGGGGCACGCTCCGGCGCCCTGGCCGATGCCGAGGATCGTGTTGGCGCTGGCGGAGCCGGCCGTGGTCACGACCACCCCGACGGCGGCGGCCGCGCACAGGCCGAGCCTGGTCATCTTCCGGGAGAGCTTCATGACGGTCCGTTCGGGTCGAAGGGGGAAGGGGAAAAAGGGGGAAGGGGAAGGGCGGGGTCAGCAGTACTTGAAGGAGCTGATCCGGTCGTTGATCCACGACGGGACGGAGGGCCAGCTCTCGTGCGGGCCGATCTTGAACTCCAGGCCGCCGTACCAGTTGTGCTCGTAGAAGCAGATGCTGCTGCCCGTGTTGTTCAGCACCGACGAGGTGATGTCCTGCATGCCCTTGTCCCCGCCGGAGCTGCGCTTCTGGAGCTTGCCCATGTCCCCGGTGTTCTGGTTCGACGCGAAGGAGCCGAACTTCGCGTCGTTGATGGTCCCGCCCCGGATGAAGTTGGCCTCCGACCAGAGGCAGACGTACCCGTCGGGGCACGATCCGGCCCCGTGGCCGATGTCGTAGACGTTGGTGGCGCTCGCGGAGGTCGCCCCGGTCACGATCAGGCCGACGGCGGCGGCGGCGGTCAGGCCGAGCTTGGCCAGGTTCCTGGAGAGCTTCATGACGATCCGTTCAGGTCGAGGAGGGGGAAGGGCGGGGTCAGCAGAACTTGAAGGAGCTGATCCGGTCGTTGATCCAGGACGGGACCGAGGCCCACTTCTCCCGGGGGCCGATCCTGAACTCCAGGCCGCCGTAGTTGGTGTGCTCGTAGAAGCAGATGCTGCTCCCGGTGTTGTTCACCACCGAGGAGGCCTCGTCCGCCATGCCCTTCCAGCGCCAGAGCTTGCTGTCGAACGTGAACTTCGCCATGTCCGGGATGTTCTGGTTCGCGCCCACGGCCCCGAAGTCGACCCCGCCCTTCGGGTTCCCCACGATGTAGTTGTTGTCGCTCCACAGGCACACCCAGTTGGCGGGGCACTTGCCGGGGCCGGTCTCGATCGAGGTGAGGATGTCGGCGCTCGCGGTCGTCGTCGTGGCGGCGAGCACACCGGCCACCGTGGCGGCGCCCACCGCGAGCCTCGTCGCCATTCGCCGCAGGTCCATCGTGATCTCCTCTGCATCTCTGCTGCATCTCTGCTGCCAGGGGGGTGCTCCGACGTTTCGTTCGCGGAGCACCACCACTGTGGCGGCGGCAGGGGGCGCGACACATCAGTCATCTGACTGCGTGTGAGGCGGGGCCGTCGACTGAGTCGTGTCCGACGGTCACGACGCGGGCACCGGGGATCGTCGCCCTGTCTGCCGGCCGGTGGTCGACGGATGACAACTCACCTCACCCCCCGGGGCGTTGGGTGTGTAAGGTGCGGACCGGTGCCCCCGGCGGGGCGCCGGAGCACCGGGACCAGGGAGGCCGGCATGGACTTTTCCGCGGAAGCGGCGCAGGCGGCACGCCATGCCCACGAGTGGGCGGTGAAGGTGGACGGGCTGACGGCGGCCTCGCTCCGCGACGTGGCACGGGAGCGGGCCCGCCTGTGGGCGCTGGTGGCGCAGGCGTGCGCGGCCGTCGCCGCGGCCCCCTCCCCCCTCGCCGCGCAGGCGGCCCGTCGGGCGGTCGACGCGGCGCGGCAGCAGGAACGGTCCGATGAATCCGCGGATCCGCGGGACCAGGCCTGGACGTGGGCCGAAGTGGCCCTGGCCTGCACCGCCGCCGGCGCCGAGTAGCCGCCTCCCGCCCGACGGCGCGGTACCGGCCGCACAGCCGTCCGGGCCGGGACGGCTGTGCGGCGGCTCGTCCTGCCCCAGGTGCCGGGCGGAGGAGCGGGCCCCGGGGCGGCGTCAGGAGAGCTTGTCGACGGCGGCCCGGACGGTCGCCTTGAAGGCGGGGATGTCGGGCTGGGTCCAGTTGCTCTCCCACTCGACCACGGCGACGGTGTTGCCGTCCCGGCCCACGCCGTAGAGGTAGTCCCGGTGGTCCTCCCAGGTGTTGATCCGCTTGACGTGGACGCCGCCGACGGTCGCGCCCTCCTCGACGTCGACGGTGCCGTGGTCCTGGGCGGTCACCACGTCGTTCGGGAGCTGCTGCGCGGTGCGGGCCGCGCAGCCGGCGTAGAACCCGCGCAGGGAGTCGGCGACGGCGACGGCCTCGGCCTCGGTCGGCAGCACCAGGACCCCCTCGTACGCGGAGGCGGTCTCGGAGGTGAAGAAGTCCGCGTGGAAGTAGCGGCCCTCGGAGACGGCGCCGCGGTCCCAGCCGCCGCAGGGGCCGTCGTTGCCCCAGCCCTCTCCGATGGACGCGACCTGCCAGCTGAGGGAGTCCGGCGGCAGGTCGCCGGTGGAGATCAGACCGGGCTGGGGCACCTCCTCCCGGGTCTGCGCGTGCGCCTGGGTCGCGGCCTGGCCGCTCGCCGCGGCGAGCGCCAGTGCGGCGGCCGCCGCGCGTACGGCGATCCGGGTCCTGGGCCCGGTCCTGGGCCTGGTCCTCATCCTCATCCGTCCACCTCCGGGTGTCGTCGGCTCTGGGCCCAGCATCGGATGTGGAGGAAGCGTGTGCGGGGCGCACACGAGCGGAGGCCGAAACACACCGCCCCCGGGCACCGGACCCGGCCGAAAACCGCGCCTGCGCGCGGCCGGAGGCCGGCACGGCGGGAACGACGGGCGGCGGGAACGACGGGCGGCGGCGCGGGCCGGGGTGCCCGCGCCACC
>NZ_JBEXJK010000495.1:0-5581 GCF_040609095.1 Kitasatospora sp. NPDC004799 | reverse complement strand
AGATTTCAAACTCTGTTATCTGTCCGCTGAACTCTGTCGTCTGTTCGCTGTCTGCCGTCGACTGTCAGCCGCCGCCGTCAGCCCTCCGCCGTCACAGCCGGTCGGGGGTGGTGACCGGCCCGATCGAGTCCCCGGTGGAGGCGACGCCGCAGGCCACGCCCTCGCCCTCGGAGAGCGCGAGCGCCCGGGCGCACAGCTCCTCGGCGACGGCGACCACCTCGTCGGCCTTCTGCCCCTCCACCAGCAGGCAGAACTCGTCGCCGCCGAGCCGGGCGGCCAGGCTGCCGGGGAGCTTGGCGGCGGACAGCGAGAGCTGGTGGGCGAACCGCTCCAGCAGCCGGTCGCCCATCTCGTGGCCGAGCTGGTCGTTGACCCGCTTCAGCCCGTTGACGTCGCAGACCACCAGCGAGACCACGGTGTTGTCCCGGTTGTGCGCCTCCAGCGCGCTCTCCAGCCGGGCGTCGACGGCGCGCCGGTTGGCCAGGCCGGTGAGCGGGTCGGAGAAGGCGAGCTTGCGCAGGTCGGCGAGGCGCTCGGTCTGCGCCAGCCCGGCCGAGACCTGGGCGGCGAGCAGGGTCGCGTAGTCGGCGTCGGCCTCGGTGAACTCGGGCATCCCGGCCGAGCGGGCGAGGTACAGCTCGCCCCAGGCCTGGCCGTGCAGCACGACCGGCGCGACCACGCAGCAGGCCCGCCCGCGCCGGCGCAGCGCCGCGGCGCGCTCCTGGCAGTACGCGCCGGCGGTCGGGTGCGCGTGCCCGGCGTGCTGCTCGCTGTTCTCGGCGCTCTGCAGCCAGGCGCGCGGCAGCCGCCCGGTGGTCCAGCGCTCCTCCAGGTACGTGACGATCTCCGGGAAGTCGGCGACCGGGTAGGACTCGTCCTCGGGCAGCTCCTCCTCGCCGGGGGCGAGTTCGCCGTGGTTGACCAGGACCCGCAGCCGGCCGGACTCGCGGTCCCAGACCGAGACGGCGGCCATGGTGGCGCCGAGCGCCTCGGTGGCCCGGACGGCGGCGGCCCGGACGGCCTCCAGCGGGGTGAGCGCGGCGGCCATGTCCTGGGCCAGCTCGACCACGGACTGCAGCCGCAGGTCGGGCAGCGGGTCGGGGTGCCGCGAACCGCCGCAGACGCAGTCGCGGTCCGTCATGATCGCCTCACTGCTCACCGGCTCGCCTCGCTCCCTGTGCTCGGTCCTGCCGGACCCCCGTCGGCCGGACGCGCCCGACCGGCCGCTTGCACCAAGACTATGGCGATTTCGTTCGGTTATGCCCCGTTTGCCCGGCGGGTTCGCCAGGAGAACGTACGGGTTTCAACCGTTCGGCACCCGCAAGGGCGTACGCACGGCGGGGGACGGACTCCCTCCGCCCCGGGCGTCTTCCCCGCGCACCGGCCACCACGCGGCCGGGGCGGCCATGCCGCTACTCGGCCTTCGACCGCCGGGTGAGCAGCCACGGCTCGACCAGTCCGAGCCCCCGCACCGGCCGCCGCCACATCGGCTGCAGGTGGAACCGGGCCCCGGCCTCCGGGCCCGGCACCGGCAGTCCGGAGGCGGGCATCCCGGCCGCGGCCGACAGCGCCTCGGCCAGGCCCGGCCCCTCCGAGTCGGCCGGGGCGACGCTGCCGTTCTGCTCCAGCGCGGCCGCGAACTCGCCGTCGATCAGCACCGCGTCCTTGGGCGCGATCGAGGTGAGCCGGCTCGCCAGGTTGACGGTGGTGCCGAAGACGTCGCCCATCCGCGAGGTGACCGTGCCGAAGGCCATCCCGACCCGCAGCGGCGGGATGGTGTCGTCCCCGGACAGCGCATCGATCAGGCTCAGCGCGATCTCGGCGGCGGTCGCCGGGTCCTCGGAGACGTAGAGGATCTCGTCGCCGAGCGTCTTGATCACCCGGCCGCCCTGGCCGGCGATCAGGTCCGAGCAGGTGTTCTCGAAGGTCTCGACCAGCTCGCCGAGCTCCTCCTCCTCCAGCCGCCGGGACAGCCGGGTGAAGCCGACCAGGTCGGCGAAGCCGACGGCGAGCCGCCCGCTGGTGATCTCGTGGTCCTCGGCGGCCTGCACCACCCGGCCGGTGACGGCCGCCAGCTGGCGCCGCCAGACGTACACCAGGAACTGCTCCAGCTCCGGCAGCAGCAGCTCGACCAGCGGGTACGCGACGTCGGCGCGGGTCAGCCCGGGCTCGACGGACTGGGTGAGGTTCTCCAGGAAGGTGTCCATCTGCCAGCCGGCCAGCCGGGCCGTGGTCTGGCCGGTGGAGCGGGCCACCTGGATCGCCATCGACTCGCTGAGCAGCCCGGACTCGACCAGGCCGGCCAGCCGCCGCAGCGCGATCACGTCGCCGTCGGTGAGCGCCCGGGACTGGCCGATGTCGGGGAAGCCCATGGCGCGCCAGAACCGGGTGGCCAGCTCCATCGGGACGTCGGCGGCGCGCGCGGCCTGGTACGGGGTGTAGCGGCGCGGCGCGTCCAGGATCAGGCGTTCCAGTTCGAGCGCGACCGTGGGGTCGTTGCCGCCCGCCGTCGCGCCGCTGCCGCCGTCCTCTGCCACCGGTCCGTCCCCGTGCGATCGCCGCACTCGCCTCGTGTCCTACCTGTCCGGGCGCGCCGTCCGCCACCCGGGCGGGCAGTGGCGCGCCTCACACCGCTGCCAGGTGGAATGTTCGCACGGAATCGCCGGATCCGGGGCATCCGCCCGGGTCAAGGGGAGGTGAAGACTGCCGTTCAGCGGGGCTCGGGGCGCACGTGGACGACGTCGCCGGCACCGACCGCCCGGCGTGCGCCGTCGGGCGTGCGGACCACCAGCCGCCCGTCGCCGTCCACCGCCACCGCCTCGCCGACCAGCTCGCGGTCGCCCGGCAGGTGCACCTTCACCTGGCGGCCCAGCGTGGTGCAGCGGTCCACGTAGGCGCGCAGCAGATCGCTGGCGTGCGGGTCGCCGGCGGCGGCCGTCCAGTCCCGGTACAGCTCGGCGAACTCCCGCAGCAGGGCGCGCAGCAGGGTGCCCCGGTCGGTGGTCGAGGCGCCGGCCAGCGCGAGCGAGGCCGCGGTGGGGACGGGCAGCTCCTCGGCGCGCAGCGAGACGTTGAGGCCCATGCCGACCACCACCGCGCCGCCGGCCAGCTCGGTGAGGATGCCGCCCAGCTTGCGCTCCGCGCCGTCGATCTCCACCTGGAGGTCGTTGGGCCACTTCAGCCCGACCTCGACCCCGGCGACCCGGCCCAGCGTGCTGGCCGCGGCCACCCCGACCAGGATCGGCAGCCAGCCGTACCGCTCGACCGGCACCTCCTCGGGGCGCAGCAGCACGGACAGGAACAGCCCGGAGCGGGGCGGGGCGGTCCACCGCCGGTCCAGCCGGCCGCGGGCGGCGCTCTGCGCCTCGGCCACCAGCACCGCGCCCTGCCCGGCGCCCGCCGCGGCCCGGGCGGCGAGGTCGCTGTTGGTGGAGCCGGTCTCGGCGACGACGTCCAGCGAGGTCCACAGGCCGCCCGGGACGAGCAGGTCGTGGCGCAGCGCCTCCTCGTCCAGCGGCGGACGGTCCAGGTCGGTCCAGGGCGACGGCCCGGCGTGGCCGAAGCCGCGCAGTCCGCTGCGGCGGGGGGTCTGGGGTTCGGTCATGGGAGAACCCTAGATCCGGTACGGGGCGCAGGCCGCCCCATCGTCCCGCAGAACGGCCGCCGGCAAAACTGTGTCGATGGCCATAACGCCAGGACATGACGCATCGCCCTCCGCGCTGGCTACGCTACCCAGCGGTAGTTCGTAGCGCCGCCCTGCCCTCATGCGCGAGGCCCGCCACCCGGCCCCGCGCGCACTCGAACAGGTCGCGGCCATGGATCAGGGAGAGCCACCGGATGACCGAGGCGCCGTACGACCCCCACACCACCGCGGGCAAGCTCGCCGACCTGCGCCGCAGGCTGGACGAGGCGGTGCACTCCGGCTCCGCGAAGGCCGTGGAGAAGCAGCACGCCAAGGGCAAGCTGACCGCCCGCGAGCGGGTCGCGGAGCTGCTGGACGAGGACTCCTTCGTGGAGTTCGACGAGTTCGCCCGGCACCGCTCGACCAACTTCGGGCAGGAGAAGAACCGCCCGTACGGCGACGGCGTGGTGACCGGCTACGGCACCGTGGACGGCCGCCAGGTCGCCGTGTTCGCCCAGGACTTCACCGTCTTCGGCGGCTCGCTCGGCGAGGTCTTCGGCGAGAAGATCGTCAAGGTGATGGACTTCGCGCTGAAGACCGGCTGCCCGGTCATCGGCATCAACGACTCCGGCGGCGCCCGGATCCAGGAGGGCGTGGTCTCGCTCGGCCTGTACGGCGAGATCTTCCGCCGCAACGTGCACGCCTCCGGCGTCATCCCGCAGATCTCGCTGATCATGGGCCCCTGCGCCGGCGGCGCGGTGTACTCCCCCGCGATCACCGACTTCGTGGTGATGGCCGACCGGACCTCGCACATGTTCATCACCGGCCCGGACGTGATCAAGACCGTCACCGGCGAGGACGTCGGCATGGAGGAGCTGGGCGGCGCGCGCACCCACAACACCAAGTCGGGCAACGCGCACTACCTGGCCGCGGACGAGAAGGAGGCGGTCGAGTACGTCAAGAGCCTGCTCTCGTACCTGCCCTCCAACAACCTGAGCGACCCGCCGTCCTACCCAGATCAGTCCTACGACCTGGCGTTCGCCGACGTCACTGCGGAGGACCTCGAACTCGACACCATCGTGCCGGACTCGGCGAACCAGCCGTACGACATGCGCAAGGTGATCGAGCACATCGTCGACGAGGGCGAGTTCCTGGAGACCCAGCCGCTGTACGCGGGCAACATCATCACCGGCTTCGGCCGGGTCGAGGGCCAGTCCGTCGGCATCGTCGGCAGCCAGCCGATGGACCTGGCCGGCTGCCTGGACATCAACGCCAGCGAGAAGGCCGCCCGCTTCATCCGCACCTGCGACTCCTTCAACATCCCGGTGCTGACCTTCGTGGACGTGCCCGGCTTCCTGCCCGGCACCGAGCAGGAGTGGGACGGCATCATCCGGCGCGGCGCCAAGCTGATCTACGCCTACGCCGAGGCCACCGTGCCGCTGATCACCGTGATCACCCGCAAGGCCTTCGGCGGCGCGTACGACGTCATGGGATCGAAGCACCTGGGCGCCGACCTCAACCTGGCCTGGCCGACCGCGCAGATCGCGGTGATGGGCGCGCAGGGCGCGGTCAACATCCTGCACCGCCGGGAGATCGCCGAGGCCGAGGCGGCCGGCACCGTCGAGGCGAAGCGGGCCGAGCTGATCGCCTCGTACGAGGACACCCTGCTGAACCCGTACCTGGCGGCCGAGCGCGGCTACGTGGACGCGGTGATCGCGCCGAGCGAGACCCGCCGGCACATCGTCCGCGGCCTGCGGGCGCTGCGCGGCAAGCGCGAGGTGCTGCCGCCGAAGAAGCACGGCAACATCCCCCTGTAGCCCCCCGTCCCTGTCGGGAGAGAACCAGCCATGTCCCCGATCCACGTGCTGCACGGGCAGCCGACCCCCGAGGAGCTGGCCACCGTCCTCATCACCCGAGGCGCGTTGACCACCTTCTCGATCACCAACGACGTGGCCAAGT
>NZ_JBEXJK010000494.1:0-5624 GCF_040609095.1 Kitasatospora sp. NPDC004799 | reverse complement strand
TCCGAGGCCCGGATCACCGCCGCCGGCGACCGCGGGTCCCAGTGGGGGGAGAACCTCGACCGCGCGCCAGGCACCGGCGGCCAGCAGGCCGGAGGCGAGAGCGACGACGCCGAGCGCGACGGAGGCGGTGGCGAGGCCGAGGGCGGCGCCGAGCCAGCCGGCCAGCGGGTAGGTGAGCAGCCAGCAGCCGTGGGACAGGGAGAACTGGGCGGCGAAGACGGCGGGGAGGTCCTCGGTGGCCGCCGAGTCGCGCAGGACGCGGCCGGTGGGGGTGAGGATCAGCGAGCAGGCCGCACCGAAGGCGGCCCACACGGCGAGCAGGACGGGCCAGCGCCAGCCGCCCGGCCCGGCGGCCGTGAGCGCGGCGAGCAGCGCGAAGAGCCCGACGATGCCGAAGGCCGCCGGGAGCATGACCACCCGGTCCGGGGTCCGGTCCAGCACCCGGGGCAGCAGCAGCGCGACGGCCATCGACCCGACCCCGTAGGCGCCGAGCGCGATCGGCACGTCGGTGGCGGTGCGGCCGAGTTCGCCCCGGACGAGGACGACGGTGTTGACGATCACCATGGAACTGGCGGCGGCCGCCGCGAGGTCCAGGGCGAGCATCGCGCGCAGCCGGGGCACGGCGAGGAACAGCCGGGTACCGCGGACGGACCTGGCGAGGACGCCCTCCCCCGCCCCCGCCCGCTCCAGCCGGAGCTGCTCGGGAAGGAGCGGCTCGGGCAGGAGCGGCTTGGGCAGGACGGCGGAGACCACCAGGGCGGCGGAGGCGAGGAACCCGGCGGCGGTGCCCCAGAACAGCCAGTGGTAGCTGATCAGCGCGAGCAGGGCGGCCGCGAGCACCGGGCTGACCAGGCTCTCGGTGTCGTAGGCGAGCCGGGACAGCGAGAGCGCGCGGGTGTACGCGCGCTCCTCGGGCAGCACCTCGGGGATCACCGACTGGAACGCCGGGGTGAAGGCCGCCGAGGCCGACTGCAGGACGAAGATCAGGGCGTAGACCTGCCACACCTCGGTGACGAAGGGCAGGGTGAGGGCGACGGCGGCCCGGGTGAGGTCGGAGGCGGCCATCAGCCGCCGGCGCGGGATGCGGTGGGCCAGCGCGGTGACCACCGGGGCGATGCCGACGTACGCGAGCATCTTGATCGCCAGCGCGGTGCCGAGCACCGATCCGGCGTCCGCCCCGGCGAGGTCGTACGCGAGGAGGCCGAGCGCCACCGTGGCGAGGCCGGTGCCCAGCAGGGCGACGATCTGGGCGGCGAACAGGTGCAGATAGGTGCGGTTGCGCAGCACGGACAGCATGGCGGGACCCCGCTCGGACTGGGCGCGGCAGGACGACACGACCAGGATAGGTCAACATGTGCGCGCGCGTGCACATATTGACGGAAGAACGGCCCGCACCCCGGAGGGCACGGGCCGGAACGGATCGTTCAGTCGTGCGGCGGGAGCCCGCCGATCTGGTGGTCGGCGACGCTCAGCGCCTCGTCGACCAGTCGGCGCAGGTGGCCGTGGCGCAGCGCGTACACCACGCGCCGGCCATCCTTGCGCGTCGTCACCAGGCCGGCCAGCCGGAGCTTGCCGAGGTGCTGGCTGACCGACGTCCTGGGCGCCCCGGCCGCCTCGGTCAGCGTGGTCACGTCGGCCTCACCGGCGCTCAGCCGCTGGAGCAGGGCCAACCGGGTGCGGTCCGCGAGCAGCGCCAGGATGCCGGCCGCGGCCTCCAGCCGCTCGTCGTCCCGGTACTCCTGCGCATGATGCGCACCTGATATCCGAAGGCTCCCGCTCATGGCGCCATCGTAGGGCCCAGGACCCTCCGGGGCCCCGCCCGGGCGGGCCGTGCCGGCCGAAGCCGGAGCGTCGGCAGGCACGGCCCGGTCCTCACGTCACGCGTTCGCGCCCCAGAGGAAACCCGGAACGGGCGTGTAGCGCACGTACGGACGCCACTCGTGGCCCGGCTCGCACGGGTCGGGCGGGCACGGCGGCGGCGGGCACTTGCTGTCCTTGACCGTGATCGCCACGCACGGGCAGTTCGCGGTCAGCTCGACCGTGGTCACCGCGGGCTGCGGCAGACTGTAGCCCTCGGGCGCGGAGACCTCCTGCCAGTAGTACGTGCCCAGCGGCAGGCCGTCCGCCGAGCAGACACCCGACGCGGGGGTCACGCACGGCGCGCCGACCGCGGTGTCGGGGGTAGCCCCCGTGGTCTGCAGACCGGCGACGCCGTTGCTCTCGCGCCACAGCTGGAAGGTCGCCCCGGCCAGCGGCTGACCGGTGTCGGCGTCGACCTTGGTGACGGAGGTGGAACCGGTCTGAGTAGGCGTCTTCACGTCCTTGACGGTGATCTGGACGTTCAGCCGGCTCGCGTCGAGGACGACGGTGGTCACCGCGGGCTGCGGCAGGTCATAGCCGGGAGGCGCAGCGGTCTCCTGCCAGTAGTACGTGCCCAGCGGGAGGTCGGCCGCGGAGCAGACACCCGTCGCGGGGGTCACGCACGGGGAACCGACGGCGGTGTCCGGAGTGGCCCCCGTGGTCTGCAGGCCCGGGACGCCGTTCGTCTCGTGCCACAGCTGGAACGTCGCCCCCGCCAGCGGCTGCCCAGTGACGGAGTCGACCTTCGTCACACTGGTCGACCCCGTCGGAACGACGGTCGCGGTGTCCCTGACGGTGACCGGAACGTTCTGCCCGTTCGTGTCCAGCACGACCGTCGTCACCGCAGGCTGCGGCAGGTCGTACCCGGGAGGCGCGGCGGTCTCCTCCCAGTAGTAGGTGCCCAAGGGCAGACCGCTCGCCGAGCAGACACCCGACGCAGGGGTGACACACGGCGAGCCGACCGCCGTATCCGGCGTCGCCCCCGTCGTCTGAAGACCCGGAACGCCGTTGCTCTCACGCCACAACCGGAAGGTCGCCCCGGCCAGCGGCTGCGACGTCACCGAGTCGACCTTCGTCACACTGGTCGACCCCGTCGGAAGCACGGTCAGGGTGTCCCGGACGGTGACCGGGACGCTCTGCCCGTTGGTGTCCAGCACCACGGTCGTCACCGCGGGCTGCGGCAGGTCATAGCCGGGAGGCGCGGCGGTCTCCTCCCAGTAGTAGGTGCCCAGCGGGAGGTCGGCCGCGGAGCAGACACCCGTCGCGGGGGTCACGCACGGCGCGCCGACCGCGGTGTCCGGGGTCGCCCCCGTGGTCTGCAGGCCCGGAACGCCGTTCGTCTCGTGCCACAGCTGGAACGTCGCACCCGCCAGCGGCAGCGACGTCACCGAGTCCACCTTCGTCACACTCGTCGACCCGGTCGGAACCACCGTCGCCGTGTCCCGCACGGTGACCGGCACGTTCTGCCCGTCCATGGCCAGCACGACGGTGGTCACCGCGGGCTGCGGCAGGTCGTACCCAGGAGGCGCAGCGGTCTCCTCCCAGTAGTACGTGCCCAACAGCAGACCGCTCGCCGAACAGACACCCGACGCAGGGGTGACACACGGCGACCCCACGGCCGTGTCCGGCGTCGCGCCCGTGGTCTGCAGACCGGGAACGCCGTTGGTCTCCTGCCACAGCTGGAACGTCGCCCCCGCCAAGGGCTGCGACGTCGCGGAGTCCACCTTCGTCACGCTGGTCGACCCCGTCGGAAGCACGGTCAGGGTGTCCCGGACGGTGACCGGCACGTTCTGCCCGTCGGTGTCCAGCACGACGGTGGTCACCGCGGGCTGCGGCAGGTCATAGCCGGGCGGCGCGGCGGTCTCCTCCCAGTAGTAGGTGCCCAGCGGCAGACTGCTCGCCGAGCAGACACCGTCCGCCCCGGTGGTGCAGGGAGCGCCCACCGGCGTGTCCGGGGTCGCCCCCGTGGTCTGCAGACCCGCGACGCCGTTGGTCTCGTGCCACAGCTGGAAGGTCGCCCCCGCCAGCGGCAGCGACGTCACCGAGTCCACCTTCGTCACGCTGGTCGAGCCCGTGGGGGTCGGGGTGGTGCCGCAGTCCGGGAGGTCGCCGTTGAAGGGGTAGGCGTGGAACTCGGTCCCGGTCATCCCCGTACCGGAGTTGTGCAGCAGCGAGCCGGTGGTGAAGAACCGTCCGTTCAGGCCGGGCAGGTTCATGGTGGCGGTGCTGGCCGGGTTGCCGACCAGCACGCTGCCCTGGAACTGCCCCGATCCCGTGAGGGTGACGGTGGTCGCCGTCGGGAAGTTCCACAGCAGGCGCTCGCGCAGCTGGTTCCAGGGGTCGGTGTCGAACAGGCTGCCGCTGTAGGTGTTGATGGTGCGGGCGCCGCCCACGAGGTTGACCAGCACCGTGGCGTTCGCGGGGATGCCGGCGAAGGCGATGCCCTGGGTGGTGCCCCCGACTCCGGCGATGTCGAAGTCGACGTTGAAGACCTGGAGGGCGGAGGTGCCGTCGCCGGTGAACAGGGTCTGGTAGCCCTGGTTGACGGCGGTTCCGGTGGCGGGGCGGGGGGTGCCGACCCCGGCGTAGCACTCGCTCGCCGTCTGCAGCTGGCCGCGCAGCGGCGTGTAGGCGGCGACGGCCTGCGGGTCCTGGACCGTCGTGCCGGTGATGGTGCCGCTGGCCGTACCGGCGTAGCGGACGACGCCGCCCTCGGCCAGGAGCGACTGCCCCGGGGCCACGGTGACGTTGCCGCCGGCGGTGAGGAAGTCGGCGCCGTCCGGCGGGGGCACGCGGGAGCCGACGCCGACGATGCCGACGTTGTAGACGGAGCTGACCCCGACGCCCTTGTTCATGTCGAAGTTGCCGAGGGTCACCACGTGGCCCTCGGCCTCCGCGGCCGAACCCCTGACGTTGAAGTCGCCGCCGACGAAGATGTTCACGCCGGCGTCGCGGCCCGCGAAGGGGCCGTTGTTGACCGGGGGGAAGGTGGCCGGGCAGTCCGCGCCCAGACAGGGGCCGAGGCCTCCGGGCAGGCCTGCCGCGTGGGCGGCCGAGGGTGCGACGAGCGACAGGCCGAAGGGGACGAGCGTCAGGGCCAGGGCTGATCCCATCACCCTGCCGAGTCTTCGTCCCCAGCCGACGGCGTTCGCCGGGTGCTGACCGAGCTTCACAACAGTCCTTTCATCATATGAACAGATAGACAGCCCTCGGAGTGTGCTCAGCCAGGACGCCGGGCAGCGGCGACCCGCCGACGGTTTCAGCTGAACGCCGCGCCAAGTGCACCCGATCGGCCCCGTCGGCCCCGGAGCGGCTGGGTCCCCCGACCCCGGATCGGGGACCTCCGGCCCTGATGCGCCATCAGCGGCGGCCCGTCCTGGACGCGTCGAGCGCCCGTCCCACCTGCCTCGCCCGTCCCACCTGCCTCACCCGAACGACACGCCGGTCCGCCGGACGGCCGAGTGGCAGGACCCCGGCCCGCCCGGCCGTTGCCCGGCGTCAACGAGCCGCAGGAAGTCTTCGGAATGAACCAACTAGCCGCCGGGGCAGCCGAGTTGCCGGAATCCCGGTACGAAGTCCGCGTCCGGAGGCCGGGCCCCGGCCGGTCCGGCCCGACCCGCACCCCGGCGGACCTGCCGGCTCCCGACCTGCCCGAACTCGGCGGCACCGCACCGGTCCTGCCCGGGCCGCGGGACTCCTCGCGGGCCAGCGCGGAGACGGCCAGCACCTCGGCCAGGTCGAGCAGGTTGCCCAGCTCGACGGCC
>NZ_JBEXJK010000493.1:0-5703 GCF_040609095.1 Kitasatospora sp. NPDC004799 | reverse complement strand
CGACGTGGCGCGCACGCCCGGGCCGCCTCCGGACTGGCCCTCACCGCGCTCGGCGCCGCCTACGCGCTGCGCGCCGCCGGGGACGCCGGGTCGGGCGCGCTCTCCTGGGCCTCGCCGATCGGCTGGCTGCAGCGCAGCTACCCCTTCGTGGACGACCGCTGGTGGCCGCTGCTGCCCGCGCTCGCCCTGACCGCCGCGACCGGCGCCGCCGGGTTCGCGCTCAGCAGCCGCCGGGACCACGGCGCCGGCCTGCGCGCCGCCCGGCCCGGCCCGGCCACCGGCAGCCCCGCCCTGGGCACCCCGCTCGGCCTCGCGCTGCGCCTGCACCGCGGCCTGCTCGGCGGCTTCACGGCCGCCCTGCTGCTGGTCGGCGCGATGTACGGCTCGCTGCTCGGCAACGCCGACGCGATGCTCAAGGACGTCGACCGGATCCGGGAGGCACTGGACCGGCTCGGCGGACACACCCTCGCCGACTCCTACGCCGCGCTGACCATGCTGGTGGTCGCGGTGCTCGGCGGCGTCCACGCGGTGCTGGCCACGCTGCGCCCGCGCGCCGAGGAGAGCGCCGGACGGGCGGTGCCGGTGCTGGCCACCGGCGTGTCGCGGTCCGCCTGGCTGGGCGGGCACCTGGCGGCGGCCCTGCTGGGCTCCACCGCGGTGCTGCTCGCGGCCGGCGTGGGCTTCGGCCTGGCCGGGGCGCTGTCCAGCGGCGACGGGGGCGCGTTCCTCCGGCTGACCGGCGCGGCCCTGGCCTTCGCGCCCGCCCAGTGGGTGACGGTGGGTTTCGCCGCCGCCGTGTACGGCTGGCTGCCCCGGGCCGCGCCGCTGGCCTGGCTGGTGCCCGCGTACGCCTTCGTGATCGGCTACCTGGGCCCGCTGCTCGACCTCCCCACGGGCCTGGAGCGGCTCTCCCCGTACGGCCGGGTGCCCCGGCTCCCGGCGGCCGCGATGGACTGGACGCCGCTCGCCGTGCTCACCCTGGTCGCGGCCGCCCTGATCGCGCTGGCCCTGGCCGGGTTCCGGCGCCGCGACGTCGACTGACGCCGGGACGCCGGGAACCTCACGTCGGGGCGCCGAGGCGTCCGGCAGGGTGCCTCAGAGGTGCTTGACCAGCTCCGGCATCAGGTCCTGGAAGGTCCGCCCACTGGCCGACTGGCCGATCGCGGCCATCTGCCAACCGGTCGCCGTGCGCTGCACCTTGGCCATGATCTGGGCGGTGTACGGCCCGCCGCCGGTGAGCGTGTAGCGCGCCAGCTCGACGCCGGTGGTCTCGTCCACCAGCCGGCAGAAGGCCGCCTCGACCTCCTGGAAGGTCTGCCCCGTGAAGGAGTTGACGGTGAAGAGGATCTGGTCGACCTCGGCGGCGACGGCGGTCAGGTCGACCGTGATCGACTCGTCGTCGCTCGCGTCGCCCGCGCCGCCGACCAGGTTGTCCCCGCTGTGCCGGACCGAGCCGTCGTCGCTGGTGAGGTGCTGGAAGAAGACCACGTCCACCGGACGCCCCTGGGCGAACAGCACCGCCGAGGCGTCCGGCAGGGTGCCTCAGAGGTGCTTGACCAGCTCCGGCATCAGGTCCTGGAAGGTCCGCCCACTGGCCGACTGGCCGATCGCGGCCATCTGCCAACCGGTCGCCGTGCGCTGCACCTTGGCCATGATCTGGGCGGTGTACGGCCCGCCGCCGGTGAGCGTGTAGCGCGCCAGCTCGACGCCGGTGGTCTCGTCCACCAGCCGGCAGAAGGCCGCCTCGACCTCCTGGAAGGTCTGCCCCGTGAAGGAGTTGACGGTGAAGAGGATCTGGTCGACCTCGGCGGCGACGGCGGTCAGGTCGACCGTGATCGACTCGTCGTCGCTCGCGTCGCCCGCGCCGCCGACCAGGTTGTCCCCGCTGTGCCGGACCGAGCCGTCGTCGCTGGTGAGGTGCTGGAAGAAGACCACGTCCACCGGACGCCCCTGGGCGAACAGCACCGCCGAGGCGTCCAGGTCGATCTCCCGGCCGGCCGCGAGCAGCTTGGCCATGAAGCCCTTGCGCTCCACCGCCTTCCAGCCGAGGCCCATCCGGACCACGCTCAGCTGCCCACCGCCCGGCTTCTCCAGGCTGATCTTCTGACCCTTGGCCAGCGAAACGCTCATCGCGTCCTCCTCGTTCTGCCACCGCCCGTGCCGCGAATCTACAGCACTGTAGAGAATTTATGATCATCGACGGTGCCCTGCGAGCACCTGTACCCCGAACTCCCCCGGAGCTCACCCCGGCACCGCTCCTCCCGGCCGGGCGGGGCCCCGTCACCCGGCGGGCCGCTCCAGCCGCACCAGCGCGTCCACCGCGACCCGGCCGCCCTCGCCGCCCTGGCCACCCCGGCTGTCCTCGCCGCCCCGGCCGTCCCGGTGGCCGGGCTCGCCGCCGACCGTGCGGTGCACCCGCTCGGCCCGGACGGTGCGCAGCCCGCGGTCGGCGAGGTCGGCCAGGACGTCCTCCGGGGTGAAGAGCACGGCCGGGTCCTGCGGGCCGCCGACGCCCTCGGTGAGGTTGCTCAGGTCGTGCCCGATCACCAGCAGGGTGCCGCCGGGGGCGAGCGCGTCGGCGGCGCGGCGCAGCGCCGTCCGGCGGTCCGCGGCGGGGAGCTGCAGGTAGGCGACCAGGACGAGGTCGTAGCCGGCGGCGGGGGCCTCGACGGCGCGGGCGTCGCCGTGGCGCCAGGTGAGCCGGTCGGCGACCTCGTCGGGCAGCTCCGCGGTGAGCCGTTCGGCGCGCTCCAGGGCGACGGCGGAGAAGTCCAGCCCGGTGACCTCCCAGCCCTGGCCGGCCAGCCAGATGGCGTTGCGGCCCTCGCCGGCGGCCAGGTCGAGCGCGTGGCCGGGCGTGCGGCCGGTCAGTTCGCGGACCACCCACCGGTTGGGCTCGGCGCCCCACACCAGCTCGCTCGCGGCGTAGCGGTCGTCCCAGTCCTGGCTGTCCATCGCGCCTCCTGCGCTCGACGGGCCTGCTCGTACCGGCCAACCTACCGGGCCGGCGCCGCCCCGGCCCCCGCCACCCGGCCGGAGGCGGTCCGGCGGGCGGACACCCTTGACGGCGAATATTGGTCCAGTCCAATCTGTTCAGTCGTGACGTGCCCGGGGCGAGACCCGGCACGTCCGCGCACCGTTCGTCAGCACGCGTCACCCAGCCCGCGCGCCCCCACCGCGCCCGGGCCGGCTCCCTCGGCCCACCCCGGGCCACCGCACCGCCGGAAACCCCCACACATCCGGAGGACCCACCGCATGCACGACCGTGTCCTGCCCGCACGGCCCGCTCACCCCGCCGGGGAGCGGGCCGGCCGCCGGGCCGCCCACCGCCGGAGGGCCACCGCGCTGGCCCTCGCCGCCACCCTGACCACCAGCGGCGCCGCCATCGCCCTGACCTTCGGCTCCGCCTCGGCGGCCCCGGTCAACCTGCTGGCCAACGGCGACTTCGAGACCGGCACCCTGGCCGGCTGGAGCTGCTCCAACGGATCCGTCGTCACCACCCCGGTGCACGGCGGGAGCCGCGCGCTCAGCGGCGCCGCCTCGGCCGCCGACACCGCGCAGTGCCAGCAGACCGTCACCGTCCAGCCGAACACCACGTACACCCTGGCCGGCTGGGTCCAGGGCAGCTACGTCTACCTGGGCGCCACCGGCACCGGCGTCAACTCCTCGGTCTGGACGCCGGGCGGGACCGGCTGGAACCAGCTGAGCACCACCTTCACCACCGGTGCGACCACGACCTCCGTCACGGTCTTCACCCACGGCTGGTACGGCACCGGCGCGTACTACGCGGACGACCTCACGCTGACCGGCCCGGCCGGCCCCACCGCGACCGCCAGCCCGACCGCCACCGCCAGCCCCACGGCGACGGCGAGCCCGACGGCCACCGCCAGCCCCACCGCGACCGGCAGCCCGACGGCGACCGGGAGCCCGACGGGTACGCCCACGACCACCACCCCGACCCCGACGGCCACCGCGACCGGCCCGGCCGGGGACGGCAAGGTCACCACCCCGACCGGCGTCGCGGTCACCAGGACGACGTCCAACGCGGTGGTGCTCAGCTGGCAGCCGTCCACCCTCACCAGCGGCGACGGCCCGGTCGCCTACAAGGTGTGGTCCAACGGCCAGCTGGTCGCCACCTCGATGGGCACCTCGGTCGCGGTCAGCTCGCTGCTGCCGGGCCGGAGCTACACCTTCAGCGTCCAGGGCTACTCCGGCAGCCACGCCTCCGCCCAGTCCGCGCCGGTGAGCACCGCGACCGCGGCCGCCCCCGCGCAACAGCCCATCCGCTCGGCCTACTTCGACCAGTGGGGCGTCTACGAGAACGCGTACCACGCGAAGAACGTCGACACCAGCGGCGCGGCGGGCAAGCTGGACGTCATCCACTACGCGTTCGCCAACATCGACCCGACCAGGTTCACCTGCTTCCAGGCGGTGAAGGCCTCCGACTCGGGCAACGAGTCCAACCCGAACGCCGGTGACGGCGCGGGCGACGCCTACGCCGACTACCAGGCCGACTACAACGCCGGCACCAGCGTGGACGGCACCGGCGACACCTGGGAGCAGCCGCTCAAGGGCAACTTCAACCAGCTGCGCCAGCTGAAGGCCAAGTACCCGAACCTGCGCTTCACCATCTCGATCGGCGGCTGGACGTACTCCAAGTACTTCTCCGACGCCGCGGCCACCGACACCTCCCGGAAGGCCTTCGTCTCCTCGTGCGTCGACATGTTCCTCAAGGGGAACCTGCCGACCGGCGTGGCCGGTGACGCCTCCGGCGGTCCGGCCTCGGCGGCGGGCCTCTTCGACGGCATCGACCTCGACTGGGAGTACCCGGGCTCGGCCGGCGGCCACGCCGGCAACCACTACTCCCCGGCCGACAAGCAGAACTTCACCCTGCTGCTCAAGGAGTTCCGCACCCAGCTGGACGCCCTCGGCGCCGCCCAGGGCAAGCGCTACCTGCTGACCGCCGCGCTGCCCAGCGGCCAGGACAAGGTCGCCCAGCTGGAGACCGACAAGATCGGCGCCTACCTGGACTTCGCCGACGTGATGTCCTACGACATGCACGGCGCGTGGGACGCCAAGGGCCCGACCAACCACCAGGACCCGCTGCACGACAGCCCGGCCGACCCGACCACGCCGATCACCCCGGGCACCCGCAAGTACAACGTGGACACCACGCTCGCCGCCTACACCACCGGCCTGCCCGAGTACGGCATCCCCGGCGGCTTCCCGGCGAACAAGATCGTGCTGGGCATCCCGTTCTACTGGCGCGGCTGGACCGGTGTGCCGGCCGGCTCCGACTACGGCCTGTACCAGAGCGCGACCGGCCCGACGGCGAAGAAGCCGCTGAGCCAGGAGGCCGGCCTGGCCGCCTGGAAGGAGCTCAACCCGACCGCGGCGCAGACCCACTGGGACCCGGTCACCGAGAGCAGCTGGGTCTACGACGGCACCAACTTCTGGACCGGCGACACCCCGCAGGCCGTCCAGGTGCGCGGGGCCTACGCCAAGAGCAAGGGCCTGGGCGGGCTGTTCGCCTTCTCCCTGGAGAACGACGACGCCGCCGGCACGATGCTCAACGCGATGGACAGCAGCCTCCGCTGACGATCGGTCAGGCAATGGGCGACCAGCTCACCTCGGCCTCGATCACCGGCGCGCAGATCGCCGTCGAGGTGCTGACCTCGCTGCTGATGACCTTCTTCACCACCT
>NZ_JBEXJK010000492.1:0-5709 GCF_040609095.1 Kitasatospora sp. NPDC004799 | reverse complement strand
CCGGCCACCGTCGGCGGGCCGCTGCGCAGGGCGCCGCCGACCCGGCCGAAGGCCCGTCCGGCGCCGCCGTAGCGGCCGCGCGGGGTGGACCGGGGCGCGCGGTGGGCGGTGGCGCCCGCCGTCCGGCCGGAGCCGAGCAGCGCGCGCAGCGGGGCGAGGGTGTCGTTGGTGACGTAACCGGCCCAGACCAGGTCCCAGAGCGCCTCGACGACCTCCGGCTCGGCGGTCTCCTCCGGGAGCTGCTGGACGAGTTGGCGGAAGAACAGGCCGTAGCCGCCGGAGAGCGCGGACATCAGGGCGCTGTGCACCGGGGTGAGCGCGGGCGGGACGGGCTCGGGGCGCAGCAGGTGGGAGTTCTCGGCGAGGTGCAGGCCGATCCAGCCGTCCTTGCCGGGCAGGGCGCCGGCCCCGCACCAGCCGACCTCGCCGGCCGCCATCAGCTCGTCCAGCAGGCCGGGGGAGTAGTCGGCGAGCCGGGCCGGGAGGATCAGCTTCTCCAGCGCGGAGGCGGGCAGGGCGGTCCCCTGGAGCTGCTCGACCACCCGCAGCAGGCCGTCCGGGCCGCGCAGCCGGTGGCCGGCCAGGTGCTGCCACTGCGGGAGGAAGGCGGCCAGGGCGCGCGGCGGGACCGGCTCGACCTCCTGGCGCAGGGCGGCCAGCGAGCGGCGGCGCAGCCGGCGCAGCACCTCGGCGTCGCACCACTCGGGGGCGGTGTGCCACTCGGGGTCGGTGCGGTTTCCGGCGGGCCGGTACTGGCCCTGGACCAGGCGGCCGGCGGCGGTCAGCCGGTGCAGGGTGCCGGTGACCACGGCGGTGCCCAGGCCGTAGCGGGCGGCGGCCTCGGCGGCGGTGAACGGGCCGTGGGTGCGGGCGTGGCGGGCCATCAGGTCACCCAGCGGGTCCTTGACCGGCTCGGTGAAGGCCTCCGGGACGCCGACCGGCAGCGGGGTGCCGAGCGCGTCGCGCAGCCGTCCGGCGTCCTCGATCGCGGCCCAGCGCTGCTCGCCGGCGATCCGGACCTGGATCACCCGGCGGGCCGCCTCCAGCTCCAGGGCCCAGAGCGGCTCGGCGCCGCGGAGCGTCAACTCGGCCTCGCTGAGCGGGCCGAGCAGGCGCAGGGCGTCGGCGACGCCCTCGGCGTCCCTGATCCGGCGCTCGGGGGTGAGGCGCTGGAGCTCGGCCTCCAGGTCGGCGAGCACCTGCGGGTCGAGCAGTTCGCTCAGCTCGGCCTGGCCGAGGAGTTCGGACAGCAGCCGGGAGTCGAGCGAGAGGGCGGCGGCGCGGCGCTCGGCGAGCGGGGAGTCGCCCTCGTAGAGGAACTGGGCGACGTAGCCGAACAGCAGCGAGCGGGCGAACGGCGAGGGCTCCGGGGTGGTGACCTCGACCAGGCGGACGGCGCGGGACTCCAGATCGCCCATCAGCTCGACCAGGCCGGGGACGTCGAAGACGTCCTGCAGGCACTCCCGGACGGCCTCCAGGACGATCGGGAACGAGCCGTACTCGGAGGCGACTTCGAGCAGTTGGGCGGCGCGCTGGCGCTGCTGCCAGAGCGGGGTGCGGCGGCCGGGGTTGCGGCGGGGGAGCAGCAGCGCGCGCCCGGCGCACTCGCGGAAGCGGGAGGCGAACAGGGCGGAGCCGCCGACCTGGTCGGTGACCAGCTGCTCGATCTCGCCGGGGTCGAACAGGGCGGCGTCGGCGCCGACCGGGGCCTCGTCCGGAGCCGGACCGGCCGGTTGCGACAGGGCGGGGCTGCTGAAATCGAAGTCGGGGGCGAGCAGGTCGGCGTCGGGCAGGCGGAGCACGATGCCGTCGTCGGCGTGCATGACCTGCGGGTCCAGGCCGTGCTTCTCGCGCAGCCGGGCGCCGAGGGCGAGCGCCCAGGGGGCGTGCACCTGGGCGCCGAAGGGGGAGTGGATGACGATCCGCCAGTCGCCGAGCTCGTCCCGGAAGCGCTCGACCACGATGGTGCGGTCGTCCGGGAGGTGGCCGCAGGCGGCGCGCTGCTCGGCCAGGTAGTCCAGCAGGTTGGCGGCCGCCCAGTCGTCCAGGCCGGCCCGCTTGAGCCGCTCGGTGGCGGCCTCGGGCTGGAGGGCGCCCAGTTCGCGGGTGAACGCGCCGAGGGCGCGGCCGAGTTCGAGCGGGCGGCCGAGGGCGTCGCCCTTCCAGAACGGGAGCCGGCCGGGGACGCCGGGGGCGGGGGTGACCAGCACCTTGTCGTGGGTGATCTCCTCGATCCGCCAGGAGGTGGTGCCGAGGGTGAAGACGTCGCCCACGCGGGACTCGTAGACCATCTCCTCGTCCAGCTCGCCGACCCGGCCGCCGCCCTTCTTCCCCGTTTTCGAATCGGACCCGGTCGTGCCGGCGATGAAGACGCCGAACAGGCCGCGGTCGGGGATGGTGCCGCCGGAGGTGACGGCCAGCCGCTGGGCGCCGGGGCGGCCGGTCACCGTGCCGGCCACCCGGTCCCACACCAGGCGGGGGCGCAGCTCGGCGAAGGCGTCCGAGGGGTAGCGGCCGGCCAGCATGTCCAGCACGGCGTCGAAGGCGGACTGCGGGAGGGTGGCGAAGGGTGCGGCGCGGCGGACCACGGCGAGCAGGTCGTCCACCGGCCAGGTGTCCAGGGCGGTCATCGCGACCAGCTGCTGGGCGAGCACGTCCAGCGGGTTGCGCGGGACGCGCAGCGCCTCGATCCGGCCGGACCGCATCCGCTCGGTGACCACGGCGGACTGCACGAGGTCCCCCCGGTACTTGGGGAAGAACACGCCGGTGGAGACGGCGCCGACCTGGTGGCCGGCCCGGCCGACCCGCTGCAGGCCGGAGGCGACCGAGGGCGGGGACTCGACCTGGACGACCAGCTCGACGGCGCCCATGTCGATGCCCAGCTCCAGGCTGGAGGTGGCGACCACGGCGGGCAGCCGGCCGGCCTTCAACTCCTCCTCGACCAGCGAGCGTTGCTCCTTGGAGACGGAGCCGTGGTGGGCCCGGGCGATGACCGCGGGGGCGCCCTTGGCGGCGCCCGAGCCGCCCATCAGCTCGGCGGGGGCGTGCGCCTCGGGGACGGCGGTGCCGGTGGCGCGCTCGTACGCGATCTCGTTCAGCCGGTTGCACAGCCGCTCGGCCAGCCGGCGGGAGTTGGCGAAGACGATGGTCGAGCGGTGCGCCTCGACCAGGTCGACGATCCGCTCCTCGACGTGCGGCCAGATCGACGCTTGCCGCTGCGGGTCGCTGGCGGCGGCGCCGCCGGTGGCCGGGGCGGCGGGCAGGTCGTCCAGGTCGGGGACGGGGACGACCACCGAGAGGTCGAACTCCTTGGCGGCGGCGGGCTGGACGACGGCGGCGCCGCGCTGCGGGCTGAGGAAGCGGGCCACCTCGTCGACCGGGCGGACCGTCGCGGACAGGCCGATCCGGCGGGCCGGGCGGTCCAGCAGCTCGTCCAGCCGCTCCAGGCTGAGCGCGAGGTGGGCGCCGCGCTTGGTGCCGGCGACGGCGTGCACCTCGTCCAGGATCACCGTGTCCACGCCGCGCAGGGCCTCCCGGGCGGCGGAGGTCAGCAGCAGGAACAGCGACTCGGGGGTGGTGATCAGGATGTCCGGCGGATGGGTCGTGAAGCGGCGGCGGTCGGCGGCCGGGGTGTCGCCGGAGCGGATGGCGACCTGGACCTCGGGCTCGGGCAGGCCGAGCCGGACGGCGGCCTGGCGCAGGCCGGCCAGGGGTGCGCGCAGGTTCCGCTCGACGTCCACCGCGAGGGCCTTGAGCGGTGAGACGTAGAGGACCCGGCAGCGGCGCTCGGGCTCGGCGGGGGGCGGGGTGCTGCTGAGCCGGTCGAGGGCGGAGAGGAAGGCGGCCAGTGTCTTGCCGGAGCCGGTGGGGGCGACCACCAGGACGTCCGTCTCCCGCCGGATGGCCTGCCAGGCCTCGGCCTGGGCGGTGGTGGGGGCGGAGAAGGCGCCGGTGAACCAGGCCCGGGTGGCCGGGGCGAAGCCGGCCAGGGGGTCGTGCGCGGGTGGGGTCGGGTGCTGGGGCGCCATGCCCCCATGGTGCCGGGTGGGACTGACAAGCGGGGGCGGGGCGGGCGGGCCGGTGGGGGCGGGCGGAGCGGGGTGTAAGCCGGGAAGCAGAAATGACGATCCGCTCATATCGTGATGAATCGGATGCTTGGTCCATCCGTGACCCACCCGATGCGAACCCCCTGCCGTGACCCACCCGACCGACGAGCGGAGGCCGTGCGATGGCGCAGGCGCACCCGCCGGGCCGCACCGCCCGCGCCGCCCGCCGCCGTCGGGTCCGCGGGCCGGCCCGGGCGCTGCTCGCGATGCTGCTCACGGCGCTCGTGGTGGGCGGCGCCGTCCCGTACGTGTCCGGGCCGGGGCGGGCGTACCTCAGCTACCTGGTGCTGGCCGAGGGCGAGGACGCCGCGGGCGCGGCCCGGGCCGGGGCGGAGAGCCGGGCGGCGGGCGGGCAGGTGGTCCAGGAGTACCGGCAGATCGGGGCCGCCCTGGTCTACGCGACCGGCGCCTTCGCGGACCGGGTACGGGCCCGGCCCGGGATCGCCGCCGTCGGGGCGACCCGGACGGCGCCGGTGGTCGCGCCGCCGCGGGCGGTGGCGGGGGCGGGGGACTTCACGGCCGGGGCGGGGCACCGGGCGGCCGGGAGGAGGGGCGGCGACCGGGCCACCGGTGGCGACCGGGCGGACGCGGAGACGGTGACGGTGCCCGACCCCGGGGAGACGGGTGCCTGGAACCTCGCCATGGTCGACGGCGCCGGCGGCCGGGCGGGAGACGCCTCGACGGTGTCCGCCGGCGCGGGGCCGAGCGCCGGGGCGCTGCACGAGGTGCTGGTCGCGGTGCTGGACTCCGGGGTCGACGACACCCACCCGGACCTGCGCGCCGCCGTCGACCCGAAGGCCTCCGCCTCCTGCGCGGACGGCCGTCCCGATGCCCGCACCGGGGCCTGGCGGCCCGACCCCGGGGTGGTCGAGAACGGCCACGGCACGCACGTCGCCGGGATCGTCGGCGCCACCCGGGACGGCCACGGCGTCACCGGGGTCGCGCCGGGGGTGCGGATCGCCGCCGTCCGGCTGCTCGGGCCGCTCGGGCAGTACTACGCGGAGAACATCGTCTGCGGCCTGCTCTGGGCCGCCGACCACGGGGCCAGGGCGATCAACAACAGCTACTTCGCCGACCCGTGGAAGTACAACTGCCCCGAGGACCGGGACCAGGCCGCGCTGATCGCGGCCGTCGGGCGGGCCGCCGGGTACGCCCAGCGGAAGGGGGCGGTGGTGGTCGCCTCGGCGGGCAACGACGGGCAGGACCTCGGCGCCGCGCGGACCGACGAGCGCAGCCCCAACGACCGGGTCTCGGGGCCGGCGCCCGTCCGCCGCCTGGGCACGGAGTGCGTGCGGCTGCCCGGCGAGCTGCCCGGGGTGGTCACCGTCACCGCGGTCGACCGGGACGGGCACCCGGCGGGCTACTCCAACCACGGGCGCGGGCGGGTCTCGCTGGCGGCGCCGGGCGGCGACCCGGACGGCGGAACGCAGGGGGCGGTCGTCTCCGACTGGCCGGGCGGGCGGTACGCGGCGCTGGCGGGGACCTCGATGGCGGCCGCGCACGTGACCGGGGCGGTGGCCGTGGCGGCGGTCCGGCACCCGGAGCTGGGGGCGGCCGGGTTGGCGGGACAGCTTGTTGCGGACGTCGCCGCGGTGCGCCACGT
>NZ_JBEXJK010000491.1:0-5764 GCF_040609095.1 Kitasatospora sp. NPDC004799 | reverse complement strand
GGCCCGGCCGGTGCGCCCGCCGTGCACGTCGCCCGCGTCCAGCAGGGCGCCGGCGTGCCGCAGGCCGCGCGGCCGGCCGCGGAAGGGGCGGCCGTCGACGGTGACGGTCCCGCCGGTCGGGTCGGCCAGGCCGAGGACCAGCCGCAGGGTGGTGGACTTGCCCGCGCCGTTGGGGCCGAGGAAGCCGGTGACCCGGCCGGGCCGGACGGTGAAGGAGAGGCGGTCGACGGCGGTGCGGACGCGGGTGCCGCGGCCGTAGCGCTTCGTCAGCTCGGTGACTTCGATCATGGACCCCACGGTGCCCGGGGGAGCCGGGCGGCCGCATCGGACCGGTGGTGACACCCTCGGCGAGGCATGTCACGCGCAGCCGTACAACCACGGGTGGATGGCGGCGGCGCCGACCGTGGTTACGATCCCGATCATGGAATCGACCCCCGCCCCGCCGCTGCTCCGGCGCGTCCCGCCCGAGGTCTGGGTCGGCCTCGCCTGGTGCGTGGCCGCCGGCTACCCGGCCGTCCGGCTCGGCGGCGCCGCCGCTCAGCACCCCGGCGCCGCCGCGCACGGCGGCTGGGCGTTCACCCTGGCCGACACGGTGGTGGCGTTCGCGGGCGCGGCGCTGGTGCGACGGCTGCCGGTGCTCTCCGTCGCCCTGCTGCTGGTCGCCGCGTTCACCGAGACGGACGGCTGGTCGGCCGGCGCCGAGGTGCCGCCCGGCGCGCTGTTCGCGGTGGACGCCGCGCTCTGCCTGATCACCGCGAGCCGGCCGCGGCGCAGCTCGCGGGCCGCGTTCGCGCTGGTCATGCTCTTCCTGGTGCTGCACATCGGCCTGGTGCGCGGCAGCACGGTGGGCATCTTCACCGGCACCCACATCGGCTCGGCGGACGGCGCCGCGCTGCTCGCGCTGGTCGCCTGGCTGGTCGGCCGCTCGGTGCGGCAGAGCCGGGAGCACGCCGAGGCGCTCAGTGCCCGGGCGGCCGAGGAGGCGGTCACCGCCGAACGGCTGCGGATCGCCCGGGAGATGCACGACACCGTCGCGCACAGCCTCGGCATCGTCGCCCTCCAGGCCGGCGCCGCCCGCCGGGTGATCGACCGTCGGCCGGAGCGGGCCAAGCAGGCACTGGGCGAGATCGAGGACGCCGGCCGGGACACCCTGGCCGCGCTGCGCCGGATGCTGGTCGTGCTGCGCCGGGCCGACGGCGAGGCCTCGGCCACGGTGCCGCAGGGCCTGTCCGACCTCGACCGGCTGGCCGGGGTGACCACGGCCGCGGGGGTGCGGGTGGAGGTCCGGCGGCACGGCGAGCCGGGGCCGCTGCCGCCGGAGGTCGACCTCGCCGCGTTCCGGATCGTCCAGGAGTCGGTCACCAATGTGCTGCGGCACGCGGATGCCGGGGCCTGCGTGGTCGCGGTGGACCACCGGAGGGCGGGGGAACTGTCCGTCGAGGTCACCGACCGGGGGCGCGGACGGGGGCGGGACCGGGGTGCCGGGCCCGGTGGCGGGTTCGGGCTGGCCGGGCTGCGGGAGCGGGTCGCCCTGCTGGGCGGGGAGTTCGAGGCCGGGCCGCTGCCCGGGGGCGGTTTCCGGGTGGCCGCCCGGCTGCCGGTGCCGGTGCTGTCCGCGTCGGTGCCGTCCGCGTCGGGCGGGGAGGTGGCCGGGTGATCCGGGTGGTGCTGGCCGACGACCAGCCGCTGGTGCGCGCCGCGTTGGAGATGGTGATCGCGGAGACGGCGGACGTCGAGGTGGTCGGCGAGGCGGGCACCGGGGCGGAGGCCGTCCGGCTGGCCGCCGAACTGCGGCCGGACGTCGTGGTGATGGACATCCGGATGCCCGGTATGGACGGCATCGAGGCGACCCGGCTGGTGACCTCCGACGGCGGGCCGACCAAGGTGGTGGTGCTCACCACCTTCGACGAGGACGAGCACGTGTACGCGGCGCTGCACGCGGGGGCGTCCGGCTTCCTGGTCAAGGACATGGCGCTGGACGACATCCTCGGCGCGGTGCGGGTGGTCGCCGCGGGGGACGCGCTGATCGCGCCGAGCGTGACCCGGCGGCTGATCGGGGCGTTCGTCGGCGGCCGCCCGCCGCAGGCCGGTGCTGCTCTGCCCGCCTCTGTTTCGTCCGCCTCCGTCCCCGCCGGGGTCGAGCGGCGGCTGGCGGCGATCACCGGGCGCGAGCGGGAGATCCTGACCCTGGTCGGCCGGGGCCTGTCCAATACCGAGATCGCCGCCGAACTGGTGCTCAGCGTCGCGACCGTCAAGACCTACATGACCCGGCTGCTGGCCAAGCTCGACGCCAGGGACCGGGTGCAGCTGGTGATCCTGGCGTACGAGGCGGGCCTGGTCGCCGTGTCCGGCTGACCGGGCCCGCCGCGGGAACGGTTCGGCGCTCGATCGCGGCGCGCCGGTACTCGATCGCCGAGCACCGACGCCCGATCGCTTGGTACCGGTGCTCAGCGCTTGATCGCCACGCCCGCGTACATCGCGATGTCCTGGTCGCGGACGGGCGCGGCACCGGCGTCCGGCCGCCAGTGGTGCACCAGCGTGACGCCCGGGTCGAGCAGCTCGTAGCCGTCGAAGAAGGCCTCCGTCTCGGCCTTGTCGCGGATCTGGAGCGGGATGCCGCGCGCGTTGTACTCACGGCCGACGCCGCCCACCCCCACCGGGTCGGTGTCACCGGTGAAGACCGTCAGGGCGAGGAAGCTGCCGGGCGCCAGGGCGTCCATGAAGCGGCGCACGATGCCCTGCGGGTCGTCCTCGTCCAGCACGAAGTGGACGATCGCGATCAGCGACAGCGCCACCGGCTGCGAGAGGTCGAGCACCTCGCGCAGCCGGGGGTTGCCGATGATCGACTCCGGGTCGCGGAAGTCGGCGTCCACGTAACAGGTGCGGCCCTCGGGCGAGCTGTCCATCAGGGCCCGCGCGTGGGTCAGCACGATCGGGTCGTTGTCCACGTACGCGACCCGGGCCTCCGGGGCGATCGCCTGGGCGATCTCGTGCACGTTCGGCGAGGTCGGGATGCCGGTCCCGATGTCGAGGAACTGCCGCACGCCGTACTGCTCGGCGAGGTGGCGCACCGAGCGCTGCATGAAGTCGCGGGTGGTGCGCATCGAGACCGGCAGCGACGGCCAGGCCTGCACCGAGGCGTGCGCCGCGACCCGGTCCGCCTCGAAGTTGGTCTTGCCGCCGATGAGGTAGTCGTAGACCCGGGCGGAGTGCGGGACGTCCATCCGCAGGTCCACCGATGGGTAATCCTCGCGCGGACCGTGCTCCGCCCGGATCTCGTTCGCCATGCTCGTTCTCCCGCTACTGGGCACCCGTCACCGGCCGCCGTGACGGCGGTCCGTGGTGCGCATGGTAACGGTCCTCCGGTACGACGGGATGACTGGGGTGACCGGGGTGACCGGCCCTCAGGACCGGGCCTCCGGGTGCCTCGGTTCGAGCGCGGAGGCCTCCGACTGGCGGGGTATCGCGGCGGTGGCGGCGTCGCCCCGGCCGTGGGCCGCGAGTTCGAGCGCGGCGCCGATCCAGGCGGCGCCGAAGGCCCAGGTCGCCAGCCACTCGCCCAGGTACAGCGGTTGGACCGACCAGTCGGAGCCCACGCCCGTCATCCCGGCCAGGACGGCGAGCGCCAGGGAAGCCAGGATCACCACCCCGGCCACCAGGTAGGCCGTGCCCACCCGGGCCGGCTGGGCGGAGCGGGGATTACGGAAGGAGTAGAGGCAGAACATCGCCAGCATGACGAACAGCAGGCCGGCGAAGGCCAGGTGGAACGCCCCGACGGTGCGCTGGAGGGAGGACGCGCCCTCCGGCGCCACCGGGCAGAGCGCGACCCCGACCGCGAAGAACCCGGCCGCCGTGCTCCAGCGGTCGTCCCGGCGGTCGTAGCGGTAGCAGATCAGGAACACCCCAAGGGCGCACAGCGCGCCGACGAGGATGTTCCGGGTGCCGGTGTAGTACGCGCCGCTCATCGAGCCCGGCCAGAAGCCGTCGGTGCTGCGCCCCGTCAGTTGGGCGGCCAGCCAGTTGCCGAACGGCAGGGCCGGCGGCAGCAGGATGCCGATCAGGCCCACGCCGAGGCGCAGGATCGCGATGGTCCGGACGTCCTGGACGCTCTGCCGGAAGCCGGGGGAGTTCTGCGTGCGGGAGTCGTGCGTCACGGACGCCTCCTTGCCGTTCGCACGGGCGCGGGGCCCGCTGGTCCTGCGGCCGCCGGGGACGGCGCGGGGCGGCGCGGACGGGCGCCGCCCCACACCTGAGCGACCGTCAACTGGTGTACCCGCATCCGCGTTCGAAGCACCACCGATTTGAGCGGTTTACGCCCGCGATGACCGTCCGGAGATCTCTTGGCCGCCGTTAACCACGGCTGCGACGGACGTTCCGGTTCAACTCCTCGCCGGAACCCCGGGAAACCGGCTCCGACCAGCCCAACCGCGCCTGACCGAGCCGGAATTGAAACGTACGATTCCCTTCCGAACGGCGACCGGATCTGACAGCATCGTCCGCTGTCCGGCGACCGGTCGCCGCCGTCCTGCTGCGCCTCGTGGAGGAGATCTTGGCCACCAAGGCCGGCCGCCCCGGCACCGCTGCCGTCCCCGCCGTCCCGGGTCCCCCCGCCGTCCCGGGTCCCCCCGGGCCCGCCGGGCCCGCCCACCGCCCGGCGCGCTGGGTCCGCACCCGGCTGCGGGCGAGCCCGGCGGCGGCCCTGCTGACGGCGGCCCTCGCCCTCGTCACCGTCTTCCTGGCGGTCGCCGCCCCCCGCCTCGCGGACCGGGGCGCGGACGCGGCGCTGCGCGACTACGTGCGGCAGAAGGGCATCCACGCGACCAGCCTGCACTTCACCTCGCGGACCGCACCGGCCGACACCGCCGCCGGCCTCGACGCCGTCGACCGGGAGCTGGTGGCCCGGGTCGGCGCGCGGACGGCGCTGGCCCCGGAGCGGCTGGCGCACGGCGCCCGGACCGAGAGCGACGTGATGCTCAACCCGGGCTACCGCCGGGTGAGTCACGACATCCCGCCCCGGCTGTCCCTGATCGTCCTGCACGGCCTCGCCGACCGGGTGACCCTGACCGAGGGCAGCTGGCCGGGCCCCGCCACCGCCGGCGCCCCGGTGCCGATGATGGTGAGCCGCGCGGCCGCCGAGCTGATCGGCCTCAAGGTCGGTGACGTCGTCGACAACGGCACCGACGGCTCCGGCGGCAGCCGGTCCACCGTGGTGACCGGCCTCTACCGGCCCAACGACCCGCTGGACCCGTTCTGGGTCGGCATCGGCTGTCCGGACCGCCCCTGCCTGGCGCTCGGCGCGGAGCACGGCAACTGGCACGAGGTCACCGGCTTCGTCGACGGCGGCAGCCTGACCGCGCTGACCACCTGGAGCAGGTCCGTCCAGAACTTCTGGCGGGTGTCCGTCGACCCCGCCCCGCTGCGCGCCGACCGGCTGGCCCGGGCCCGCGCCGACGTCCTGCCGTTCCTGTCCGGGCCGGGCGCCGACGCCCTGGCCGCCGCGACCGGGCGCGCCGACCTGCGGGCCGTCTCGACCCTGCCCGTCATCCTCGAGTGGGCGGCCGAGCGCCACCGGGCCGCGACGGCGCTGAGCGCGATCGGCCCGGTGGGGGTCGCGGGCGTCGCCGCGGTGGTGCTCTGCCTGGCCGCCGCGCTCGGCACCGACCGGCGTGCCGCCGAGCTGCGGCTGCTCCGGGCCCGCGGCTGCTCGCGCGGCGGGGTGGCGCTGCGGCTGCTCGGCGAGGGCGCGGTGACCGTGCTGCCGGCC
>NZ_JBEXJK010000490.1:0-5817 GCF_040609095.1 Kitasatospora sp. NPDC004799 | reverse complement strand
CCGGTGGTTGACCGGGCCCTGGCAGGCTGGCGGTGGTCGGCGGCCCCGCAGCCGCCGGCCGCCCCGCCCCCTCTCGGTCCGGAGGTCCTCGTGCGCCCGGTGCGGCGAGGGCGGGCAGCGGGTGGTCGCCGAGGGGCTCGCCGTCCAGGAGGAGCGCCGCCAGCCGCACGAGCACGCCGTAGGGCACCGAACGCCGCGCCACCAGGACGGCGTCGACGACCCCGTCGGCGTACTCCACGAGCACGGCGCGCAACGGAGGTCCGCAGGGGTGCAACGGCCGCTCGGCCTCCCGGCGGACGCGCGCGTGCCCGGGGCCGCTCGAGGAATCCACCGTGAGCGGCAGGCTCCACAGCCTCGACCCCGCCAACTCCGGCCGTTCCCTGCTCTCTTGTTCGAGTGACCTCCGGCTCTGTGCCGGGTCCACCGGGTGCCGGGCGCGTACCACCAGGCTGTGGCAGGCAGGAGTGCGTACGGTCATCAGATTCCCTCTCCGAAGGGGGTGGGCGGGCACGGTCACCGGGCGCTGAAGCCGCCGTCGACCGTGAGCACGCTGCCGGTCACCTGGCGCGAGTCGTCTCCCGCCAGCCAGAGGGCCGCACCGGCGATGTCCGGGGGCTCGATGAGGGTGTTCATCGGCTGGGACTGGACGAACACCTCCTCGTGTTCGTCGACGCGGACGTCGAGCGACCGCGCGATCTCGGAGAGCATCCGGCCCTCGACCAGCGGGTCGTCCCGGACGGAGCCGGGGCAGAGCGCGTTCACCCGGACGCGGTACGGCGCGTAGTCCAGCGCCGCGGCCTTGGTCAGGCCGATCAGGCCGTGCTTGGCGGCGACGTAGCCGGCGAAGTGCCGGTAGCCCACGAGGCCGGCCGTCGAGGAGATGTTGACGATGCTTCCGGAGCGCTGCTCGATCATCGCCGGAACCACGGCCTTGGTCATGCGCCAGGCCCCGGACAGGTCGACGTCCAGCATGAGCGACCACTCGTCCTCGGAGATCTCGTGGACCGGGCGGCCGGAGGGCGCGGCGATCCCGGCGCCGTTGACCAGGACGTCCAGCCGTCCGAACCGGTCCAGGCATTCCGCCACGACCGACGTGACCCGGTGGAGGTCGCGCACGTCGCAAGGGACCGGGAGCACCGTGACACCGTGCCGCGCGCAGAGGTCGGCCGTGTGCTCGAGCTGGGCGGCCGACCCCATGGGGTACCCCACGCCGGGGAGGTCGTCGGCGATGTCGACCAGCAGCAGGTCGGCGCCCTCCGCCGCGAAGCGGAGGGCGCAGGCGCGGCCGAGCCCGCGCGCCGCCCCGGTGATCAGGGCTGTCCTGCCCTTCAGCTGCACGGCGCCGCTCCTCGGTCGGAGCCGGCCGGGGCGGTGTCGCCGTCGGTGAGTACGCTCGCGACCGTGGTCAGCAGCACCTCCGGGGAGTCGACGAGGTACATGTGGCTGCCGGGCAGTTCCCGGTAGGTGAAGGACGCCTCGGTGGTGGTCCGCCACTCCTCGGCCTGGGCCCGGGAGACGAGCAGGTCGTCGGCGCCGCGCAGCGAGGTGACCGGGAGGGGCAGCGGGGAGTCGGAGGCGGGGACGTAGTTCTCGTGCATCGCCACGTCGGCGCGCAGCAGGGGCAGGAGCAGCTCCCGCAGGTCGGGGTCGTCGAAAGCCGCGTGCCGGTAGCCGGCGAACTCGCCGACGCGGGCCAGGAACTCCTCGTCGTCCAGCCCGGTCGCCCGGTGCGTACGGCCGCTGCCGGGGCCGGGGGACCCGCTCACGAAGAGGTGGCGCAGTCCGGAGCGGCCGCCCAGTTCGCGGGCCAGCTCGTACGCGAGGACGGCGCCCAGGCTGTGGCCGAAGAGCGCGAACGGCGCCTCGCCGCCCACGAGTTCCAGGACCTGCGGGGCGAGGGCGGAGGCGGCCGTTGCCGCGTCGGTGAACGGCTCCTCCAGGAACAGCTCCTCGCGGCCGGGAAGTTGGAGGGGTATGACGCGCAGGCCGGGCGGTACGGCGTTCCAGGCGCGGTAGAACCCGGCTCCGCTGCCCGCGAAGGGAAGGCAGACGAGGGGCAACTCGTTCGGGGACATGACTCGTTCACTCCTTGTGATCCGGTGGCGGGAATGCTGATCTCGGGCACGGCAGGTCGAAGCCCCGGCACGTCGAAGCCCCGGCTCGGCGGGTCGGCCGTCGGCCACCCACTCCAACCGGAGCTTCTTCACTCGTGTCAGGCGCGCTCGGCAGGTGTCACGCCGCGCCCGATGCGTACTCGTGCTTCACCAGGCGGACTTCCGGTGTCGCCCTTCCGAGGCCGGCGTCACGGGCCAGCACGGCCGCGGAGTCCCGGTCGTGCACCGCCAGTTTCGCGAAGATCCGCGAGGCGTAGTTGCGCACGGTCTTTTCCGCGAGAAAGATCCGACGGGCGATCTGGTGGTTGCTCAGTCCGCCGGCGATCAGTTCCAGTATCTCGAGTTCTCTGCTGGTCAGGTCGGACAGCCTGATCGTCTCCGGCAGGATCTGCGCGGTGGAGAAGTGCAGGCTGAGCCGGGCGGCTATGGTCCGGCTGAAGACGGCGCCTCCCTCGGCCACCATCGTGATGGAGTGGAGGAGTTCCTCGGACGACCTGATGTGCGAGAGGTACCCGCTGACCCCGACGCGCAGGGCGGTGAAGACCGCGTCGTCGTCGTCGTTCTGCGACACCACCAGGATTTTGGGTCTGGTCTTCCGGTGGCGGTAGGTCGAGACGATCTGCTGGGCGTTCTCGTAGATGTACTTCTTCGAGGACGGCTCACCCAGGATGATGACGTGCGGCTGTATTTCGATGTTCTCGAGACGTCGCATGCCGTCGAGGCTGCTCACTGCCCGGCCGACGAGTGTGAATTTGTCATCCTGTTCGATGATTGTCTCCAGCCCGGCCAGTGCAACCGGATTGTCGCTGATGATGAACAGGTTGATCCCCATGTGCATGCCCCCGTTGGCACATTGTACGGCTCGTATTTCTGTGGTGCGTCATTCATTTGCAGGAAAAGGCCGGTTCGGTGCTCAGGCGATTATGGGTAGGCGAAAGATCGAAACGCAAGGTCCACCCCTAAGTGGAAGAAGATCATTCCGCTTGGCGGGTGACTATTCGGTCATGGGTGCGGGTTCGTCGGAGGGGTGCGGTGCGGGGGTGCCCGCGGTCCCGCGAAGTCGCAGGTGAGCCCGTGGATCCTGCGGCCACCGGCCTGGCGCGGCCCCGTCGCCGGACCCGCTCCCGCCGTTCCGGCCCGGGCGGTCGCGGCGGGCCGTGGCCGAAACGAGGAGGTGGCGGCCGGGCTCCGAGGGATGGATGTTTATCCGGTGACAGGGGGGGGTAATGTCGGGCGTCATATTCCGCGAACCACGGGCTATCGGGTGAGGCCCGTTCCCGTTCCCGTTCCGAGGGCCACGGCGCCGCGGCCGACGACGAGCCGGGCGAGGTGGCCGGCGAACCGCCCGGCAGGTCGAGGTCGCGCCGCAGAGCGGCGACGGCGGGCAGGTTGCCCCGGGCGCGAGGTAGCGCTGAGTGGAGATGGCATGTACGCTGCGTGGCGTCGGTTGATCGGGATGCGGGCTCGGCGGCGGTTCTGTGGGGGAGCCCTGTGCCGGGCCCGGTGACCGGCTGAGGCCCGGTTGAACTCGTGGGGGAGTTTCAGCCGGGCCTGCCGACGTCCGCCGACGGCGTCCGGAGCGTCCGGAGCGTCCTGATGCGGGACGGTGGCCCGTTCCCGCCCCAGGACGCTCGACGGCCTACCGGTCAGAGGGAGCTGGTGATCACGGTCCCGGTGTGGTTGCCGGGGATCGCGGTGAGGTTGAGGCTCTCGGGGGTGGCCCAGGTGCCGTCGGCGTGCCGGGCGGTCAGGAGGACCTTGTTGTCGTTGGTGGTGACGGCGAACTGGGTGTCGGTGTCGACGGGGGCGGAGCTGATGCCGGTGCCGGTGATGTTGCCGACGACGTCGACGAGGGACGTCATGGGCGACCAACTCCCGTTGGCGTAGCGCAGGGTGTGGTACTGGCCGTCGCTCGCGACGACCGCGAGGTTGAGGTCGTTGTTCTGGCGGGCGATGGTGACGGCGGCCACGGGCCCGGTGGCGCCGGCGGCCTCGCCGACCGATCCCCAGAGGGACCAGTTCCCGTCGGCGGCGCGCCGCGTGTGGTAGACCTTCCCGCCCGACACGGCGGCGATGTGCAGCTCGCCGCCGGCGGCTCCGGCGGCGGCGATCGAGGTGATGCCGTTGAGCGGGCCGGTGACGTCGGTGACGACGTTGAAGTTGCTCCAGTGGCCGTCCGCGTAGCGGACGCTGTGGAACAGGATGCCGTCCGCGACGACCACGACGTGCAGTTCGGCGCCGACCGGGGCGATGGCGACCTGGGTGATGTTGCCGAGGTCGGAGACGGTGGCGTTGATGTCGATGAACTTCTGGGCCCAGCCGCCGTTGAGGCCGCGGATGGCGTGGTGCAGGTGCCCGTCACCACCCAGGGCTATGACGTGGGTCTCGGCGTTGACACCGGCCGAGGAGACGGCGCGGACGCCGCCGATGTTCCCGGCCGTGGCCTGGACGTCCTCGTACGGGGTCCAGCTGCCGTCGTAGAGGCGGGTGGCGAAGTAGAGGTTGGCGTCGCTGCGGACCAGGGCCTGGGTCTTCCAGCCGAGGGCGGTCGCCCGGGTCTGCTGCACCCAGCCGGCGATGTTGTCGACGCGGGAGTTGTGGGCGCCGGTGCGGGTCTCGGTGGCGGGGACGCCCAGGCAGCCGCCCTGCCAGGAGCGGGAGGCGACGGCGACCAGCTCGGCCTTGCCGTTGACCTCGCGGACCACGGGGGCGCCGGTGTCGCCCTTGCAGATCGCCGCGCCGCCGGTGCCGGTGGTGCCGAGGCCGGTGGCGCTCACCGTGTCCAGCGAGAAGGCGCCGGTGTGGAGCTTGAGCGGCACCCACTCGTTCTTGGTCTGCCCGTACCCGGGCACGCGCAGGGTCTGCCCGGCGGTGGGCGCGGCGGTGGCGACCGGCAGCGGGGCGATGCCGTCGACGGGCGTGGCGAGGCGGGCCATGACGAGGTCGCGGTCGGCGCGCGGCACCAGCTCGGCCACCTCGGCGGTCCGGCCGCCGGTGGTGGTCAGGTCGGTGCGGCCGACGGTGACCGTGGTCCTCCACTTCGGCGCCCCGGCCGCCAGGGCCTGCGGCTGCGCCGGGTCGTCGGCGAAGCAGGAGGCGGCGGTGAGCACCCAGCTGCGGTCGACCAGCGCGCCGGTGCAGGCGCGCAGGTTGTCGCCGATCACCAGGCGCGCGGTGAAGGCGTAGGAACCGTCGGCGGCGGTGTCACCGGAGACGGCCCCGGCCGGGGGCGTGGCGAGGGTGGTCAGCGCGCCGGCGGCGAGGACGGCGGTCAGGGCGCCGGCCCGTCGGGTGCGGGGCGAGGAGGTGCGAGGCATGAGTGGGCTCCCTAACGTGAGAGGTGGATGCGGGGTGGTGGCGGTCAGCCGGTGACGGTCAGCTCGACGAGGGCGGCCGGGCTGCCGCCGGTGCCCACGCCGACTCCCTTGAAGCCGTTCGTGGGGACGTCGACGGTCTGCGAGGCGGTGCCGACGGTGAGGCCGGCGCGGACCGAGCGGCCGCCGCTGGTCTGGACGAAGAAGACGTCGGGCAGCTGGAGGGAGAGGCTTCCCGTGGTGCCGGTGACGGTGAAGCAGATCTGGTTGTCCGGGTTGCCCGGGGCCAGGGTCCCGATCTGGATCTGGGACTTCGCGCAGTCGGCGGCGAGCAGGATGTGGCCGTCGCCGCGCAGCAGCTTGACCTTGGTGATGGCGGCCGCGCCGGG
>NZ_JBEXJK010000489.1:0-5819 GCF_040609095.1 Kitasatospora sp. NPDC004799 | reverse complement strand
GTGGCCGGCTCGGGTGAGTCGGCCACCGGGCGGTCCGGGGCGTGCGGAAGGGCGCGGTGCGCGGTCAGGCGGTGACGCGTTCGGCCTCCGCCGGGCGGTCGGCGGGCTGCTCGGCGGCGGGGGCGTTCTCCCGGGGCTCGGGCAGGACCGCCATGATCACGCCGGAGACCACGATGGTCGCCGCCCAGGCGAGCCCGTACCGGCCGACGGGCGTGTCGGAGAGCGGGCCGGCGAACCAGTCGCACTTGGTGAAGGCGAGGCCGACCAGCAGCGCGAGCACCCAGGACACCATCGCCTGCCAGCAGAAGCCGCCCACGTACCAGTAGCGGCTGTTCCTGCTGGTGTCCATCAGCCCGGCGGCGTCGTAGCGCACCGCGCGCGACCGGCGCCGGAACATGTCCACCGCGTAGACGCCGATCCAGGCCGAGAAGGAGACGGCCAGCAGGACCAGGAAGGTGATGAAGGAGCCCAGGAAGCTCTTGGCGACCAGCATCAGCAGCAGGCCGCCGACCAGCGAGATCACCGCGTTGATGCTGACGGCCAGGGCGCGGGGCAGCCGCACGCCCATGGTCTGCGCGGTGAAGCCGGCCGAGTACATGGAGAGGCTGTTGATCAGCAGCATGCCCACGATCGCGGTCAGCAGGTAGGGTACGGCCAGCCAGGTCGGCAGCAGGTCGCCGAGGAAGGAGACCGGGTCCGCCGCGTCCGCCAGGCCGGGCGAGGCCACCGCCATCACGGCGCCCATCAGCACCATCGGCACCATCACCAGGCCGGCGCCGGAGACCGTCACGCCGACGATCTTCCGGCCGGAGGCGGCGTGCGGCAGGTAGCGGGCGAAGTCCGGGCCGGTGGGGACCCAGCTGATGCCGCCGGCGGCGATGGTGCCGATGCCGGCGATCATCATCGCGGTGGTGCCCGCGGGCTTGGCGAAGACCTCGCTCCAGTCCATGGTCGCGATCAGGTAGCCCAGCACCAGGATGCTGAAGACGCCGAAGAGGTACGTCGACCAGGTGTTGCAGACGTTCAGCGCCTTGCGGCCCAGGCCGGAGACCAGGAAGGTGCAGGCGACGAAGGCGAAGAGCGTGACGACGATCAGCGCGGTGTTGCTCTTGACGCCGAAGAGCAGGTCGAGGACGGTCAGCACCGCGTAGGCGCCGGTGACGGCGTTGATCGTCTCCCAGCCGAACCGGGCGATCCAGAGGATCGCGCCGGGGAAGAGGTTGCCGCGCACGCCGAAGGTGGCCCGGGAGAGCGTGGCCCCCGGGGCTCCGCCCCACTTCCCGGAGACCGACAGCACGCCGACCATGCCGAAGGAGACGAGCGCGGCGCACGCGGCCACGATCAGGACCTGCCAGAAGTTCAGCTGGTTGAACACCACCAGGGCCGCGCCCATGGTGAGGAGCAGGACGCTGATGTTCGCCGCGACCCAGGTCGGGAAGAGCTCGCGGACTCTGCCCCGGCGCTCGTGATCCGGGACGGGTTCGATGCCGCGGGTCTCTATCGCGCCGCCGGCGTTGGCGGTGGACAGGTTGTCCATGAGGGTGGCTCCGTGCGTGTGAAGCGGTAGGCGAATCGGTCAAAGGGGATATTCGTGGAACTCTTCGCGCGTAGCGCGGGAGTTAGGTCATCCTACTTGTCCGATTCGGCTCCGGATTCCGCCCGGGCGCCGCCCGGGCGCCGGTCCGATGGTGGACCTGTGCCGCACCGGTGCCGGAAACGAGTACGGCCCCGGGGTCACCGGGGCCGTACTCCTGAGCGCCGCGGGCCTCAGGGCTTGACGGCGACGGCCGCGTAGAAGGAGACCTGGGCGTCGGTGACGGTGGCGGGCAGCGCGTCGGCGTCGGTGTCGGCCTCGTCGAGGTGCCAGCGGTGGGCCGGGACGATGCCGGGGCCGAGCAGGTCGAGGCCGTCGAAGAGGGTGGCGAACTCGGCCTCGGGGCGCAGCTGGAGGGAGGTGCCGGCCCGGTTGTAGATCTCCTGCACCTGGGTGGCGCCGGCCGGGTCGAGCTCGGCGGTGGCGTGGGAGAGGACGAGCGCGGAGCCCGACGGCAGGGGCGCCAGGAAGTGCTCGACGATGGCGCGGGCGTCGGCGAGCTCGGGGACGAAGTGGAGCAGTGCCACCATCGACACGACCACGGGCCGGGTGAAGTCGAGGGTCTGGGCGACCTGGGGGGTGGCCAGGATGGCGGCCGGGTCGCGGACGTCGCCGTGCACGTAGGCGGTGCGGCCCTGGGGGGTGCTGGTCATCAGGGCGCGCGAGTGGGCCAGGACGACCGGGTCGTTGTCGGCGTAGACCACGCGGGCCCGCGGTTCCACGGCCTGGGCGACCTCGTGGAGGTTCGGGGAGGTGGGGATGCCGGTGCCGATGTCCAGCCACTGGCGCAGGCCGCGCCGGGCGAGGGCCCGGGTGGCGCGGCGCATGAAGGTGCGGTTCGCGTGGACCGCCGTGCGCATGGTGGGGAAGACGGTCAGGACGCGTTCGGCGGCCTCGCGGTCGACCGCGAAGTTGTCCTTGCCGCCGAGGAAGTAGTCGTACATCCGGGCGCTGTGCGGAATGTCCTGGCGTATCTGCAGGGCGACCGACTCTTCGGACCCGTACTCGGCGGCCGTCGCCACGGTCTCGTCGGTGCTCATTCCCTGCCCCTTCGTTGGTGATCATGCCAGGCCCGCCGCAGTCTAGCCAACTCGCCTTTGCCGCGCGGGAAGTCCGCCGCACCCGCACCGCTTCTCCACCGGCCGCCTCCGTGCGCCGGGCACGCGAGAGGGCCCGGGAGCGCAGTCGGCTCCCGGGCCCCTGCGTGCCGCCCGATCGCGCACACCGGCGCGTTGGAGGGGCGGGGATCAGTGGAGACCCCTGCTCGGCTTCAACGCCGGTGCCAGCGAAGCGGTTTCGGGCCTCGGCCCGGCGGCCGGGCCGAGGCCGCCGGTCAGCGCACGGTGACGGTGAACACGGGGGAGGCGGCGTCCCCGCTGATGATGCGCAGCTCGTTCAGGCCCTTGATCCCGAGCTTCACGCCGAGCGAGTAGGTGCCGGTGCGGGTCGTGGGGGCGGAGGCGGGCAGCGTGACCCACGCGCCGTGCTGCTTCTGCTGCAGGGTCACCGTGCTGCCCGCCGCGAGGCCGGTGGTCGTACCGGTGACCCGGAACAGCTGCCACGCCTCGACGGAGGTGACCGAGGGCGTGGCGGTGAGGGTGGCGGGCGCGGCGGCCACCAGGGTGACGGCGGGCGCGGGGTCGAGGGCGGGGGCGGCCGCCATGGCGGTGCCCGCCAGGGCGAGGGAGAGCGCGCTGAGGGTGGTCACGGCGGCCAGCCGCAGGGAGTTCCGCTGGGAGACGATCACGGGTGCACCCCTTTCTGAGGAGGGTTCGGCCCGGAGGCCCGATCGGTGCGATCCGGGCTCTGCCATCTGTCATCAGGTGAGACGCCCCGCCCCGCGGATGGGTTGTGGACGGATCGTCACCATCGTGTAACAGTACGCGATCACGCCGGACGTCGCATTGCCCTCGGGCCGGCGGTGTGTCCGGAACGCCACCCGGCCTCGGCCTCGGGGTGCGGCGGGGGCGCGGATCCCCGGAACCGCCGCCGGTCGCCGCAACTCGCCCGGGAGGATGGGGACATGGACACCTGGCCGCCGCCCGCCGAGGAGGGCGTCATACCCGCCGCACCGATCACCCCCGGTGACTTCCCCACCAGCCCGCTCGCCCTGCGCTCCGCCGATCCCGCCCGGCAGGCCACGGCCCGCGCGTTCGCCGTCGAGCAGGCGGCCGCCGCCGGCGGGGCGGCCGGCCTGCTGGCCCGGCTGTGGGAGGCCGCCCCGGACCTGCCGGCCCGGGTGGCCGCGCTGACCGCCGTCCACGCCCGACTGGTCGACTGGCGCTACCGACTCGCCGTCAGGATGGGCCCGCCACCCGTGGTCGGCACCGGCTTCGACCCGGAGCGCTTCCGCACCCCGATCCGGGCGGGGGACACCAACTACGACCGGCTCGGCGAGGTCGGCCGGCTGCGCGAGGACGCGCGGTGGGACCAGGCCACGCGCGGCTACACCGGGGGCCGCCCGACCCCGGCCTGGGAGGCCATGCTCCGCTACGGCCGGCTGGCCGAGCAGCGCTTCGCCGCCGAGGGCGTCGGGGGCGACGTCCTCCAGAACCGGGTGCTCCTGCCGGACGGGCGGCGGATCGCCGGCAACCGCCTGCTGCGGGGCGAAGCCGCCCGCCGGGCCGACGCCGTCCTGGCGGCCCGGGCCGCGGCCAGGGGCGTGGACACCTCCCGGCTGGAGCGCGGTGCCTGGTCGGTCTACACCGCGACCCCCGACCCCCGGGACGGCGCCGTCCTGCACTCCGCCGCGCTCGGCCTGCTGGCCCGCCCCGGGCTCACCGCCGAGGACTACCTGCTGGCGCGCTACCTGCTCTTCCAGGCCCCGCGGACCAAGAAGGGGAGCGACGCGGTGACCAGGACCTTCGTCGTCACGGTCGGCGCCGTCGCCCTCCCGGGCCGCACGCCCGCCCTGCCCGAGGACATCGACCTGCGCTGCTACGTCCTCGGCCAGGCCCGCTGTCTCCGGCCGTGAGCCGCCGGGCGGGGCGGCGAACGGTCGATGTCAGGGCCTGTCGTCGAACTCGCGTCTGCGGGGCGGCCCCAGGGCGCAAGCGCACCTCGCCGCGTGGTCGTCGGTCGCCGACGGCCCCCAGCCACTGCGGCCGGGAGGTGCCCCCACCGCCGCCTCGCGATGCACGCACCCCACCGCTGCCCCGACCGCCCTCCGGGCGAACGGCGGGAGTTCGGCGACAGGCCCTGGGGCACACGGTGGGCCGTCCGGGTCGTCGTGGATGACCACGAGGGGCTCGGCCGGCTCCGACCCGGTGCTCCGGCAGCGGTGCGGCGGCGCCGGGTTGACGTACACGCTGTCCCCGGGGTCGAGTTCGGCGCTCCGCTCGGGTCACTCCGGCGCGGCGGTGCCCGCGTGGACGAGGAGGAACTCCTCGCCCGCGGACGACGGTGACGAGCTCGGGCTCCACCTCCTCGTCCGAGAAGTGCCCGCCGACATCGGCCTGCTGGTCGTGCGCCGCCTCTCACCCACGGAACCGCCGGTCCAGTACCGCTCCAGCCGTCCGACCGGCGACGGCCGGAACGCCTCCTGGCCGGGCGGGCCCGGGTCGGCGGCCGCAGCGGGCGGCGGAGGGGCGGGCGGCGGAGGGGCGACGGATTATATGAGGAACACCGCCGGTATTGCCCCCGTCGGACTCCGTGGTTCAGGGTGGGAGCGGTGCGGCAACTCCCTCGTCCGCACCGCGAGTTGGCCACGGAGGTGCCATGGGTTCCGAAGCAGCTCACGCCGGGGACCGCGAGGCCGCGACCGGCGGGGCACGGGTGCGCGACGTGGTCCGCGACGTGGTGGCCGAGTCCGCCGCGGAGGAGCTGCCGCTCGTCGGGTGGCTGACCCGCTTCGACGACGCCTCGGCCGTGCGCCGGCTCGCCGGGCGCAGCCGGAGCGAGCCGCTGGGCTTCGGCCTGGGCGAGGTCGCCGCGCTGGTGACCCCGGTGGTGTGGCTGGCGCTGGACCAGGTGGGGCAGCGGCTCGCGGGCGCCGCGGTGGACGGCGCCGCCCGGGGCCTGCGGGCCGGGCTGCGCAAGGTCTTCCGCAAGGGGTCCGAGCCGGTGACGATTCCCCCGCTGACCCGCGAACAGCTCGTCGAGGTACGGCAGTCGGTGCTGGAGTCGGCCGCACAGCGGGGCATGGCGGAGGACCGCGCCTCGGCGATCGCGGACGCGGTGGTGGCCCGGCTGGTCCTGGCCGGACCGGGCGGCTCCGGCCCCGAGG
>NZ_JBEXJK010000488.1:0-5858 GCF_040609095.1 Kitasatospora sp. NPDC004799 | reverse complement strand
GGTCAGCAGCTCCAGCGGCGCCTGCTCCAGGCCCAGCCCGTCCACCGGTCGGCCCTCGGCGTCCGGCGGCAGGTCCAGCAGCCGGCGCGCCGACGTCGCCGTGATGGTCGCGGTGCTGCGCGCGGAACGGCCGGAAATCGCCGCCGGGGACGCCGAGTTGCTCTGCTGGTCGGCGCTCTCGGCGTGCGCCGGGCTCTCCTACCAGTCGGCGGCGCCGCAGCCCCGACGGGCCGAGGCGCTGCTGCGCGAGGTGGTCGCGGCCGTCCTCGCGGTGTCGCTGGACGGCACGGCGGCCGCGGGGCCCGCCGCCGTACCGCCGCCGGAGGCCAAGCCGCGGGCGCGCCGGGAGGAGCTGCTCGCCGCGGCCGTGCGGCTGTTCCACCAGCGGGGCTTCGACAACGTCAGCACCGACCAACTCGGCGCGGCCGTCGGAATCTCGGGGCCGAGCGTGTACCGGCACTTCGACAGCAAGGCGGAGCTGCTCGCCGCCTCGCTGGTGCGCAGCCGGGAGCGGCTCTGGCACGAGGTGGACGGCGCGATCGCGGCCGCCGCCGGGCCCGGGGCGGCCCTCGAGGCCGGGCTGGGCGCGTACGTCGGCTTCGCGCTGCGCAACGGGGACTACCTGGGCGCGATGCTCAGCGAGACGGAGCGGCTGGCCCCGCCCGACCGCCGGGCCGCGGTGGACTTCCGGCGGGACTTCCTGCGGACCTGGGTCGACCTGCTGCGGCAGGTGCACCCCGGCTGCGACCCGGCGGCCGCCCGGATCCGGGTGCACGCGCTGTTCGCGCTGGTCAACGACGGGGTGCGGAACCGCCCGCACAGCGCCCGGCCGGACCTCGGGGACTGCCTGCTGCGGCTCGGCCGGGCGGTGCTGGGGCTGTCGGCGGACGGGCCGCTCTAGTAGAGGACGTACGGGTAGTAGACCCGCGCGTCGACGCCGCGGTGGCCCTGGACGCCGCCGACCTGCCCGCCGTTGCCGGCCACCGCGAGGCCGTTGTGCTGGTTGCTCGCACCCGAACCGGTGGCCGTCTGCTGGGTGTTGACCACGTTGCCGTGGACGGTGCCGATGACGTTGCCGGAGCCGGTGCCGCTCACCACGCTGCCGTTGGCGTGGTCGGCCGCACCGGCGCCGTCGTCGGCGTGCGCGGCGGCGGCACCGAATCCGACGAGGAGGAGCGCGCCGAGGGCGGTGACGGCGGCGGCTGCGCGAAGACGGGACACGCTGGTCTCCCTGGGCTGCTGGACGGGGCGTGCGGATCGGGGCGCCGTCCTCGGTGGCCGCTCTGGAGCGCCGGGGCCTGACGTCGCGCGTCCAGCATTCACCAGTGGTGCGGACGAATTCCACCGAACGGGGTGGAAATTCCCCCGATGGGGGAGGAGTGGTCAATTCCGAGTTGACGGTATTCCGTCATTCCGCCGGGGCGAGGTCACCCAGAAAGAAATGGTCGCCAGATAGTCGCACTGGCACACTGAGGACCCATGTCTGACGGTGCCCCGCCCGAGCCCACGCCTGCCGAGGAACTGCGCACGACCGAGGTCGATCTCGGCGGCCTGGTGAACGTCCTCGCCACCCACCTCTACTCCACTCCGCTGGTCGCCCTGCGCGAACTGGTCCAGAACGCGCACGACTCGCACACCCGCCGGCTCCTGGAGGACCCGGACGGCGACCACCGGCCGTTGATCCGGGTGCGCGCCGACGCCGCCCGGCGGACCGTCGCCATCGAGGACACCGGCGCCGGCCTCACCGAACCCGAGATCCACTCCTACCTGGCCACCGTCGGCACCGGCTACACCCGGATGCTGCGCGAACTGACCGGCAACCAGGAGCTGATCGGGGCCTTCGGCCTGGGCTTCCTCTCCGCCTTCTCGGTCGCCGACGAGGTCACCGTCACCACCACCTCGCACCGCGAGCCGGGGCTCGGCCACCGCTACCGCAGCCGCGGCGGCGAGCAGTACCGGGTCGAGCCGGTGCCCGCCCGGCCCAGCCCGGGCACGGTGGTCGAGCTGGCGCTGAAGGCCGAGCACGGCCACCTCGCCGACGAGGACGTCCTGCGCGACGTGCTCGGCCGCTACTGCGTGCTGCTGCCGATCCCGGTCCACGTCGGCGACGACGAGCAGCCGGTCAACTCCGTCGAGGTGCCCTGGCGGCAGTCCGTGGAAGGCGATCAGTACGCCGCCCGGATGCGCTTCGCCACCGCCTTCGTCCGCCGCTTCGAGCCGCTCACCGCCTTCCCCGTGCTGCCCGTCGAGGGCGGAGGGGCCGGGGGCGAAGGGGTCGGGAGCGGCACCGACGCGGTCGGCCTGCTCTGGGTGCAGGACGGCGGCACCTACGGCAGCAGCGACAACCGCGACCTCGCCGTCTACCTGCGCGGCATGCTGCTCGCCGAGGACGCCCGCGACCTGCTGCCCCGCTGGGCCGGGTTCATCGGCGGCGTGGTCGAGTCCAACCGGCTCACCCCCACCGCCAGCCGCGAGGACCTCCAGCGCGACGAGCACTACCACGCGCTCCGGCAGGCCCTCACCGACGCCATCGTGGACGGCCTGTACGAGACCGCCCGGCTGCGGCCGGCCGTCTGGCGCCGCATCCTCGCCCGGCACGGCAACGACCTGCTCGGCGCCGCGCTCTGCGACGACCGGCTGTTCACCCTGCTCGCCGACGACGTCCCGGTGCCCACCTCGCAGGGCGACCTCACGGCCGGTGCGCTGCGGGCGGCCGGCGGCGGCGCGGTGCACGTCGCGCTCGGCAGCGGCGGCGGCTTCGAGGAGATGCTGTACCGGGCGATGCGGGTGCCGATCGCGCGCGGCGACCGCTACGCCGTCCTGCCGTTCCTGCGCCGCTACGCCCAGCTGCGCGGCTGCCGGGTGGTCGAGCTGGGCAGCGAGCGGGGCGACCGCGAGCTGTTCCGCGACCCGGAGCGCCCGCTGCCGGAGCACGAGTCGGCCTGGCTGGCCGGAGCCCTCGCCGACCCGGGCGAGCAGCTCGTCCCGGCCCGTTTCGACCCGCCCGGCCTGCCGCTGGTGCTGGTGCCGGACCGCGAGGCGGAGCTGAAGGCCCGGATCGAGGACGACCAGGCGGACGCCCGGATACCGTCCGCCGCGCTGCGGCTGGCCCGCGCCTTCACCGCCCGCACCGACGGCGAGGTCCGGGCCCGGCTCTACCTCAACCTGGCCAGTCCCGCGGTCCAGGACCTGCTCGCCGCCTACCGCGGCGGGCACACCGGCAGCGCGACGGCGGCCGGGCTGCTCCGCTCGATCAAGGTGATCATGGCCGCGGCCTCGGCCGGCCCGTCCGAGGGCGACCTCACCGCCGCGCTGGCCGGCATCGGCACCGCGGTCTCCGCCCTGACCGCCGCCGTCCCGGCCGGTCTGCCGGAGGTCCCGGACAGCCCCGGCGCCCTCGCCGAGGAGCCGTGACGGACGGATTGTCAGTGGGGTGCGGTAGACAACTCATCAGCACGACACAGGGGGAACGGGAATGACCACCGACATCTGGGCCTGGGTGCGCGACACCCACCGGCAGCTGGCCGAGGCCGGCCACCACCGGCTGGCCGACGCCATCGTCGAGCTGCCCGAGCACGCCACCGAGGGGCGCAACGAGCAGCTGGACGCGCTCTACCCGGAGGCGGTGGCCGCCGCCCGGGCGCTCGGCCTGCCCTGGGTCGAGGTCTACCTGCGGCACTGGCGGATGCAGAACCTGCTGAACAAGCGCCAGCAGGGCGAGGCGGTGCTGCCCGAGGCGGTCGACCTGCTGGACTTCGCGCACCGGGAGGAGACGGCGGGCTGCCCGCAGTCCGTCTGCGTGGTGCAGGACTTCGCGATCTGCCACGCCCGGGTCGACGGCCCCGGGTACGTGGCCGAGCGCCTGGCCGTGGTCGGCGAGACGCTGGACCGGATCGAGCCCGCCCGGGCCTGCTACGACTGCCTCACCCGCGAGTACTCCGACGCCCTGGAGGACGACGGCCGGGCGGCCGAGGCGCTGGACCACCTGGACACCGCGGCCAACCGGATGCGGGCGGCGGGCCAGCAGGTCTCGCTCCGCTTCCAGCAGGCCCGGGCCGGCACCCTGCACCTGCTGGGCCGGCACGAGGAGGTGCTGGAGCTGCTGGCGACGGCCGAGCGGGCCGAGCAGGCCCAGGGGCGCCGGCTGGACGAGCGCGACCAGCGCTGGGGCGCCCTGCTGCGGGCCCGCGCGCTCGCCTCGCTCGGCCGCACCGAGGAGGCGCTCGCCCTGCTGCCCGAGCGGGCCGAGGCCGACCGGCACGCCGATCTGCGCGGCGCCTGGACGCAGACGGTCGAGCTGCTGGTCGCGGCCGGTGCCCGGGAGAACGACGCCGAGCTGGGCGCCGTCCTGGCCGGCTGGGTCGGCTACCTGGACGGCGTCGGCGCGCACCGCCCGTGCGTGGACCTGCTCCTGGCGGCGGGTCGGCTCGCCCTCGCCCGCGGCGCCCGTACGGTGGCGCTGACCCTCGCCGCGACCGGAGAGCGTAAGCTCACCCGGTTGCGTCGCACCGACGGCGTGTCGGAGCAGGTCGCGGCGCTGCGCGCGGCCGCCGAGGCGCTGCCGGAGCCCGAGCTGCCCGTCCCGCCGGGCGAGCTGACGGTGCACCTGGCCGAGCTCCAGGTGCCCTACGAGACCGGCGCCGACCTGCTCTCCGTCGCCCTGGACCGGTACCGGGGTGAGCAGGCCGGCGCCACCGAACTGGCGGTGCTGCTGGCCACCGTGCTGGGCGGCCTCGGCCACGCCCGCGCCGCGGCCGACCTGCTGTGGCGGTACCTGGAGGACGACCCGGCGGACCGCGAGCTGGCCGGCGCGCTCGGCGAGATGCTGATCGAGGCCCGGGACGCGGAGGGCGTACGCCGCCTCGCCGACCGGGTGGCCGCCTCCGCTCCGGCCGACGGGCACTGGATACGCGCCCGCTGGGCCGCCGCCGAGGGCCGCTGGGCCGAGGCGCTGGAGCAGTGCGAGGCGATCCTGGCGCTGGACGACGAGGTGCTCAACACCCGTCGGCTCGCCGCCCGGGCCGCCACCGAACTGGGCGACCACGCCACCGCGCAGCGGATGTACCAGGAGCTGCTGGAGCGCGCGGCACCGGCCGACGCCGCCGCGGAGGAGGAGGACGGCCACCGGACGGTCCAGGAGCCGGACCTGTGGCACCTGATCACCGCGGCCACCGCCAACCGGGACTGGGCCGTGGTCCGCTCCACCGGCGCGCTGCTCGACATCGAGTTCGACGAGCCCGAGGGCCCGGTGGACGAGGAGTGGCAGCTGGTCACTGTCCGGGCCACCCGCACCAACGGCGCGACGGCCGACCTGCCCGCACTCCGGACCGGCCCGGCCACCGCCCGCGTCCTGCCGGTGCTCGGCGACGACCTGACGCTCAACCACGGCGACGTGGTGGTCTTCTCCCCGGCCCTGCTGGAGCGCCCGCCGGCCGAGGACGCCCCGGAGGAGGAGCGGCACCGCTGGCGCCCGGTGTTCCAGGTGCTCACCCTGCTCGACCCGGCCGGGTACACCACGTACTGGATCGACGGCGGCTGGCCCGGCGACGAGCCGTGGTCGGCGCTGCGCGAGGAGCTGCACGGGGCCGGGTACGCGGTCTGGGTGTACAGCGGGGACGAGTACCGGATCACCGACCCGGCGGACGGCGGCGACACCCTGCCCGGTGTCTACGCGGCCCTCGGCGTCCCGCCGACCGCCTCGGCCGCCGAGGCCGACGCGCTGCTGCTGCGGCTGACCGAGGGGTGGGCGCACCCGCTCGCCTGGCCGCCTGGTCTCGGCGCCGTCGAACGCCCGGTAGCCGAAGCGCAGCCGCTCCCGGGCGGTGACGGCGCGGGCGAGCACGGTGAGGTCCTCCGGG
>NZ_JBEXJK010000487.1:0-5860 GCF_040609095.1 Kitasatospora sp. NPDC004799 | reverse complement strand
GGTCGGAGGTGCCAGGGGTGCCGGGTGCGCCAGGTGGGGTCGGACGGCTGTTGGGGGGGTCGGACGGCCGGGCCTGGCGGCCCGGGTCAGTCCGCGGCCGTCGGCGGGGCCTGCGGCCCGAGCCGGACGGGCAGCGCGGCGAGGTGCCAGGCGGCCGGGTTCGGGCCGCGCTCCACCGCCTCCGGGCCGACCGCGAGCGCCAGCCGCGGGTACATCCGCAGCAGGGTGGCGAAGGCGGCCACCGCCTCCTGGTGCGCCAGCACCGCGCCCAGGCAGCGGTGGGTGCCGTGGCCGAAGCCCAGGTGCGCCTCGTGGTGCCCGGCCCGGGCCGGCGCACCGGCCCGGCAGACGTCCAGCCGCTCCGGCTCGGCGTAGGCCCGCGGGTCGTGGTTGGCGCCGGCGAGGATCGGCATCACCGCCTCGCCCCTGCGGACCAGGGTGCCGGCCAGGGTGAGGTCCTCCGTCGCGTACCGCGGCACCCCGCCGATGGTCGGGCCGCACCAGCGCATCAGCTCGTCGACGGCGGCGGGCAGCAGGCCCGGGTCGGCCCGGACCAGCGCCAGCTGCTCGGGGTGGGCGAGCAGCGCGGCCGTACCGTTGCCGATCAGGGTGGCGGTGGTCTCGTGCCCGGCCACGATCAGGTTGAGGATCAGCGAGACGGTCTCCACCGGGGCGAGGGTGTCGCCCTCCGCCGCGGCCAGCCGGGAGAGCAGGTCGTCGGCCGGTTCGGCCCGGCGGCGCTCGACCAGCTCCCGGGCGGCGGCCACCATGGCGCGCAGCGCCTCGTCCAGGCCGGGCCCGGCGCCCCGGCCGAGGTAGGAGCTCCAGCGGCGCCACCGCGGGCGGTCCGGCTCCGGGATGCCGAGCAGTTCGCAGATCACCGTCACGGGCAGCGGGTAGGCGAAGTGCGCGACCAGGTCGACCACGCCGTCCGGGCCGGCGTGCCCGGGCAGCGCCCGGGCGTACTCCTCGGCGAGCCGTTCGATCCGGGGCCGCAGCCGCTCCACCGCGCCGGGCGTGAAGGCGGGGTGGACCAGGCCGCGCATCCGGCGGTGCCGGGCGCCGTCCGCGCCGAAGACGCCGGCGCGCAGGTACTTCGCGCACTCGGGCGGCATGCCGCGGGCGCGCCAGACCTGCTCGGTGCGGTGCGCGGGGCGGTCGGTGGGGGTGGCGCCGACGTCGAGGGCTCCGGCGACGGCGGGGCGGTCAGCGGTGGCCGGGCCGTCAACCGGGGCCGGGCCGTCGACGGTGGCCGGGCTGTCCACGGGGGCCGGGCCGTCGACGGCGTTCACGTCGTTGACGAAGCGCGGGTCGGAGAGCACGGTGCGGACGTCCTGGTAGCGGACGGCGATCCAGAACGGCTCCACCCCGGGGATGGTGGCGCGGGCGAGCGGGGCGCGCTCGCGCAGGTCGGCGAAGGCCTGGAAGGGGTCGCGGATCAGGTGGTCGGCGCGCAGGTCGACGGTCTCGACCGGTTCGACGGTGGCCACGGCTGCCTCCTCGGGAGTCGCGAGGTCCATCTGGTCACGGATCGTGACGGAGCGGGGCGGTGCGGACGCCGGTTTCCGGGCCGGGTTCACTCGATCGAGTACAGCGAAACGTTTCTTTCGCGCACCGGGAGCCGGGCCTCGGGAGCCGGTCCCCGGGGGCTCCGGACCGGCCCGCCCGCCGCCGGGGGCCGGGCGCGTGACATGCTCGGGGCCATGACCACCGTGCACGTACCGCCCGTCGCCGCCCTCCGCAACCCGATCGGCGCCCATGTCCCGGTGGCCGGCCGCGGGCTGGCCGGCACCGGCCTGGCGTACGCGGACCGGGTCGGCGCGGAGACGGTGCAGGTGTTCGTGGCCAACCCGCGCGGCTGGGCCACTCCCCCGGGCAACCCGGCCCAGGACGAGGCGTTCCGCACCGCCTGCGCCGAACGGGCCATCCCGGCCTGGGTGCACGCTCCGTACCTGATCAACTTCGGCTCGGACAACCCGGCCACCCGGGAGCGCTCGGCCGAATCGCTGTGGCACTCGCTGCGCCGCGGGCACGCCATCGGCGCGCTCGGCGTCGTGCTGCACACCGGCTCGGCGGTCGGTTCCGCGCCCGGCGGCGGCTCGCGCCGGGCCGAGGCGATGGCGCAGGTCCGGGCGGACGTCCGGCCGCTGCTGGAGGAGCTGGACGGACTGGGCGACGACGCGCCCTGGCTGCTGCTGGAGCCGACGGCGGGCCAGGGGAGCTCGCTCTGCTCGCGGCTGGAGGAGCTGGCCGAGTACGTGGCGGCGCTGGACCATCACCCGAAGGTGGGAGTTTGCCTGGACACCTGCCACGCCTTCGCGGCCGGACACGACCTGGCGGAGCCGGGCGGGGTGACGGCCGCGCTGGACGCCCTGGCCGCCGCGGCCGGTCCGGGCCGGCTGCGGCTGATCCACGCCAACGACTCCGAGGACGTCGTCGGCGCCCGCAAGGACCGGCACGCCAACATCGGCGCCGGAATGATCGGCGCCGAGCCGTTCCGCGAGCTGTTCGAACACCCGGAGACGGCCGGGGTGCCGCTGGTGGTGGAGACCCCGGACCGCAAGCACGGCGGGGACGGTACCGGGCACGCGAGGGACATCGCGGTGCTGAAGGAGCTGCGGGCCCGGGCGGCCGTCCGGGCCCGGACCACCGGGCCGCGCCCGGCGGCGGTGCGGGAGCCGGCCGCTGCCGGGCAGGCGTGAGGCCGGAGGCCGCCGGACAGGCGTGAGCCCGGAAGCCATCGGACAGGCGTGAGCCCGGAAGCCGACGAACGGCCTCCGGGCTCGGGCCTGTCTTCGAACCCGCGGCTGCGGGGATCAGCAGTCGCAGTTGCTCTCGCCGTGCTCGGCGTAGTTGAACCAGGTGGCGTGCGGGCCGAACAGGCCGACACCCGCGGTGCCGGACTCCAGGCTCTGCCCCTCCGACTGCGACGGAGCGAAGCCCCCCGCCATGGCCGAGGTCGGGACCGCCACCACGGCACCGGCCACGGCGACGATCACGGCGAGCTTGCGGATCTTCCCACGAAGCGACATCTGATGTCCTTTTGGTTCGTCTCGGGTCCTCAACCCGCGCCCCCGACCGGCCGGTTCGGCCGCCCGACGGGCTGGGCGACGCCCCACCGGGGAGGCGCCGCGCCCACGTTGGCACACGAACGCGCGGCTTCGGGCGCACGCCGCAACCCGGCTGAGGCATTCGGGTGAGGCAACTCCCCCGGCCGGACGAATCCGGGCGTACATCCGTGAATCCGGTCGAACAGCCGGGCGGAGAGTGCCGGACGAGTGCCCGTCCGGCCGCCCCGCGACCGCAAGTCTTGCGGTGACGGACCGGGCGAACTGAACAAATCCCGTCGATTTGGTGCAAGGTACCGCCCGGTCCGAGCATGAACGGTCGCTCCACGGCGCTCCACCGAGCGCGCGCAGCAGCGGGAGCAGCACCACGAAAGGCGCACCACCCTCATGCAGACCAGCCCCGCCGCACCCCGGCAGGCGACCCGCCCGAACGGCCCGGAGACCCCGGGGCCGGTCGGCTCCCCGTCGGACGGCTCCGCGCCGATCGGCCCGACGTCGACCGACCCGACGCCGACCGACCCGAGGCCGATCGGCCCGACGCCGGCCGGCCCGACGCCGCAGAAGACCGGCCGCCGCTTCGGGCTGGCGACCGCCACCGCCCTGGTGATGGGCAACATCATCGGCGGCGGCATCTTCATGATCCCGGCCGCGGTGGCGCCGTTCGGAACGGTCAGCCTGCTCGCCTTCGCGGTGCTCACCGTGGGCGCGATCGCACTGGCGCTGGTCTTCGGGCAGCTGGCCCGCCGCAACCCGCGCACCGGCGGACCGTACGTCTACGCCCGCGAGGCCTTCGGGGACTTCGCCGGCTTCCTGTCCGCCTGGTCGTACTGGATCACCACCTGGGTCAGCAACGCCGCGCTGGCCGTGGCCGCCGTCGGCTACCTGGACGTGCTGCTGCCGCTCCACCACTCCGTCCCGCTGGAGATCACCGCCGCGCTGGCCATCCAGTGGCTCCCGGCGCTGGCCAACCTGGCCGGCACCCGCTTCGTGGGCTCGGTCCAACTCGTCTCCACCGTGCTGAAGTTCGTCCCGCTGCTGCTGGTCTCGGTGGGCGGCCTGTTCTTCTTCGACCCGAAGAACCTCGGGGCCTTCGACGCCAGCGGCCAGGGCTGGGCCGGCGGCATGACCGCGGCGGCGGCGATCCTGCTGTTCAGCTACCTGGGCGTGGAGTCGGCGGCGATGAGCGCGGGCCAGGTCCGCGACCCGGAGCGCAACGTCGGCCGGGCCAGCGTGCTCGGCACCACCGGTGCGGCGGTGGTCTACCTGCTCGGCACGGTCGCGGTGTTCGGCACCGTGGCGCACCAGCAGCTCGTCCACTCCACCGCGCCGTTCTCGGACGCCGTGGACGCCATGTTCGGCGGCGGCTGGGGCGGCACGGCGATCGCCGTCGCCGCACTGGTCTCGATGACCGGCGCCCTCAACGGCTGGACCCTGCTCTCCGCCCAGGCCCCGTACGCGGCCGCCAAGGACGGCCTGTTCCCGGCCGCCTTCGGCAAGGAGCGGCGCGGGGTGCCGACCTTCGGCGTGCTGGTCAGCGTCGCGCTGGCCTCGGCGCTGACCGTGCTCAACTTCGCCAGCGGCGCGAAGGGCGCGTTCGACATGCTGGTGCTGATCACCACCTTCACCGCCACCGTGCCGTACCTGCTCTCCACCGCCGCCCAGCTCTACTGGCTGGTGCGCGGGGCCGGCGAGAAGGTCGACCGCGGGCGGCTGGTGCGCGACGCCGTCCTCGGCCTCGGCGCCTTCGCCTTCTCGCTCTGGCTGCTCGCCGGGGCCGGCTACGCCGCCGTCTACCAGGGCGTCCTGTTCCTCTTCGCGGGCATCCTGGTCTACGTCTGGATGGCGGCCCGCCGCCGCGACTGAACTCCCCGGCGGCAGCCGGACATCGGACACACCACCCCGAACACCCGTGACGCACGCCGGACTTGTCCGGTGCACGTCCGATGTGCACGAGGATTTCACCTCCCGGATCTACCCGCGTAGGTGACCGGATCGCCAGACTGGCGCACGCAATTCAGCAGTTCATCCGATCTGATGATGGAGCGTCCGCCATGGCCCCCACTGCCCCCGTGCGCCGGTTCCTGTCCGCCATACCGGCTGCCGCCGCCCTCGCCGCCGTGACCGTGGTCACGGCCGGCACCCCCGCCCAGGCCGCCCTGCCGACCCCGATCTCCGCGGCCACCGCCCGCAGCTACCTCGCCGCGATGCCCGCCACGGCGGAGAGCCACGGCGACACCTACGACCGCACGCTGTTCCCGGCCTGGATCACCATCAGCGGCACCTGCGACACCCGCGAGTGGATCGTCAAGCGGGACGGCAGCAACGTCACCACCGACACCGCCTGCAAGGCCACCGGCGGCAGCTGGTCCTCGCCGTACGACGGCGCGACCACCACCGACGCCTCCACCTTCGACGTCGACCACCTGGTGCCGCTCTCCGAGGCCTGGGCCTCCGGCGCCTGGGCCTGGACCACCGCCCGGCGGCAGGCCTTCGCCAACGACGTCAGCCGCCCCCAGCTGCTGCTGGTCTCGGCCGGCAGCAACCGCTCCAAGGGCGACCGCGACCCGGCCGAGTGGCTCCCCCAGGCCTCCTACCGCTGCACCTACGCCCGCGCCTGGGTGCAGGTGAAGCAGTACTACGGCCTGAGCGTGGACAGCGCCGAGAAGAGCGCGCTCACCGGCATCCTCGACAACTGCTGACACCGACGGCACGACGGCCGGCCCCGACGGCCCCTACGCCACGACGGCCGGCCCCGACGGCCCCTACGCCACGACGGCCGGCCCCGACGGCCC
>NZ_JBEXJK010000486.1:0-5865 GCF_040609095.1 Kitasatospora sp. NPDC004799 | reverse complement strand
TGATCTTCGCGGACTCCAAGTCCGCGAAGATCACCGCCAACGCATCACAGCGTGCAGTTGATCAATTACCCAACACTTTCTCAGGCGCAGGCGCTGCTGGGGGCCTTCGGCATGGCGGAGCCGTCCCCCGGCGCCTGCGGGCCCCAGCTCTTCCTGCTGTCCCTGGCCACCCTCGGCCTGCTCGGCGCGGCGGCCGCCGAAGCCCCCGTGGTGGTGGTCGTGGACGACGCCCAGTGGCTGGACGAACCGACCCGGGACGTCCTCGGGTTCGTCGCACGCCGCCTCGGCGCCGAACCCGTCGGCCTGCTCGTCGCCGTCCGCGAGGACCGTACGGTGTGGCGGGGCACCCCCGGCATCCGCGAACTGCACCTCGTGCCCCTGGCGCCGGCCGCGGCCGACGCCCTGCTGGACGCCCGCCACCCCGCCCTCACCCCGGGGACGCGCCGCCGGGTGGCGGAGCTGTCGGCCGGCAACCCCCTCGCACTGACCGAACTCCCGCTCACCCTGGGGGCGCACGGGGCACCCGCGGACCCCGGGGTGCTGCCCGAGCTCGCGCTCACCACCCGGCTGGAACGCGCCTTCTCCGTGTCGCTGGCCGACCTTCCGCCCGACACGCGGCACGCGCTGCTGGTCGCGGCCACCGCCGACGACGGCGCACTGACCGAAGTGCTCGCCGCGGCTTCGGCGCTGACGGGCGCCGAGACCTCCGTACGGTCCCTGGAGCCCGCCATGGCCGCGGGCCTGGTGCGCGTCGACGGGTTCCGGATCGACTTCACCCACCCGCTGGTGCGCTCCGCCGTCCTGGGCTCGGCCCCGCTGGCGGACCGTCTCGCCGCCCACGACGCGCTGGCCCGCACCCTCCGGGGACAGCCCGACCGGCAGGCCTGGCACCGGGCCGCGGCCGGCGGCCGTCCCGACGAAGCGGTGGCGCGGCAACTGGACCGGGCCGCGTTCAGCGCGAAGGAGCGCGGCGCCGCCGCGGCCGCCCTGACCGCGCTGGAACGCGCCACCGCGCTGAGCGAGGTGCCGTCGGGCAGTGTGGCCCGCCTCCTCGGCGCCGCGGAACTGCGCTTCGAACTCGGGCAGGCGGACCGCGTGTCGGAGCTGCTCCAGCAGGCCGAATCGCTGGGCCCGGACGTGCTGGAGCGGGCCCGCGTGGTCCTGCTGCGCGAATGGCTGGAGTCGGAGTCCGACACGAGCACGTCCCGGATCCACCTGCTGGTCGCCACGGCCGAGCAGGCCGCCGAGGCCGGCGATCCCGAACTCGCGCTGCGGCTGCTGCGCGTGGCCGCGTGGCGGTGCTGGTGGGCGGACCCGGGGCGAGAGCTGCGGGAGCGCGTCGTGACGGCCGCCGAACGGCTGCCGGTCCCGGAACTCCACCCGGACCTGGTGTGCACGCTGGCGGGGGCCGCCCCGCTGGAGGCGTCGGCGACGGTGATCGACCGGCTGCGGCGCCTCGAACGTGAGGGCGGGTACGACGTCGTGACCGCCGCCACGCTGGCCAACGCGGCCATCATGGTGAACGGGTTCGACCACGTCACCGGATTCGCCCGCCACGCGGCGGACGGACTGCGCCGTCAGGGGCGCCGGGGCCCGCTGACCAAGACCCTGGTGCTCCTCGCCCTCGCCACCGTGCACACCGTCGACCGGGAGACCGGACTCCCGGCGGCGGCCGAGGCCGCCCGGCTGGCCGAGGAGACCGCGCAACCACGGTGGCTGACCGGTGCGCGGGTGGCGAAGGCGCAGTTCGCCGCGCTGCGCGGGGACGTGGACACCGCGCTGGTCGCGATCGGCGAGGCGGAGGGCCAGGGGCTGACCGTGGTCGACCCCTCCAAGCTCGCCTACATCCAGATCACCCGCGGCCTCATCGGCCTCGCCGCGGGCCGTTTCGCCGAGGCGTTCTCCTGCGTCTGGCGGGTCTTCGACCCGGCCGATCCCTCCTACCACCCGTTCATGCAGACCCTGGCCATCACCGAGTTGGCCGAGGCCGCCACCGGCGACGACGAGCGCGCCATGGCGAAGGCCGCCCTGCGCCGGCTCCTCGCGGCCGCCGGGACGAGCGAGGTCCAGACGATCCGGGTGAGCCTGGGATTCGCCCGGGCGCTGCTCGCCGACGACGAGCACGCCGAGGAGCACTTCCGGTCGGCGTTCGACCTGGACATGTCCCGCACCCCCTTCGTCCGTGCCCGGCTGATGCTCGCCTACGGCACCTGGCTCCGGCGGCGGCGCCGGGTGATGGAGGCCCGCACCCCGCTGCGGATCGCCCGGGAGTCCTTCGCGGCCATGGGCGTGGAGCCCTGGCGTGAGCGGGCGGCCCAGGAGCTCCGCTCGGCCGGCGAGGGCAGCAGGGGCCAAGGCCGCCCCGACCGGGACCTGCTCACGCCCCAGGAGGTCCAGATCGCCCGGCTGGCGGCGCAGGGGCTCTCCAACAAGGAGATCGGCCGTCAGCTGCACCTGTCGCCCCGGACGATCGGCACGCACCTGTACCGGGCCTTCCCGAAGCTCGGGATCACCTCCCGCAGCCAGCTGAGCGAGAGGCTGGGCACGGACTGGGCCTGACCCGTCCGGTCGGCGGGCGGGTGGGCGCCCGGAGACGTTCCGGCTGGACCGCCGGTCGGTGGCAAAGCGCAGGCAAAGTACGATCGGCGCGTTCGCTTCCCCGGTTCTGTGAGGAGTGCCCCCGGATGGTGTTCAAGCGGCTTCTCGGCGCCCTGGGCGTCGGTGGACCCACCGTGGACACGGTGCTGTCCACCCCGACCGTCCACCCCGGTGGCACCGTGCACGGCCAGGTCGTCCTGGTCGGCGGCAGCCGTGACGCCGAGATCAACGGCATCACGCTCTGCCTGGCCGCCCGGGTCGAGGTCGAGCACGAGGACGGCGAGAGCCACACCGTCAAGGAGTTCGCCCAGCAACGGGTCTGCGGCCCGCTGCGGCTGGCCGCCGGGGAGCAGCGCGCCGTCCCGTTCGCGTTCCCCGTGCCGTGGGAGGCGCCGCTGACCGTGATCGGGGGCCATCACCTGACGGGCATGGCGCTCGGGGTCCGTACCGACGTGGACATCGCCGGCCAGCTGGACCGCGGGGACATGGATCCGCTCGCGGTGGAGCCGCTGCCGGCGCAGCAGCGGGTGCTGGAGGCGCTGGCGGCGCTCGGCTTCCACTTCCACCGGGCCGATCTGGAGGCCGGCCGGATCCACGGCACGGGCCAGACGCTGCCGTTCTACCAGGAGATCGAGTACAAGGCGGCGCCGCAGTTCGCCCGGGTCTGCAACGAGATCGAGCTGTCCTTCGTCACCGGCCCGCACCGGGTCGAGGTGGTGCTGGAGTTCGACAAGCGCGGCATGTTCCACGGCGGCGACTCGGTGCGCACGTTCGTGCTGGACCACGCGGCCGGGCAGCACGACCTGACCGGCACGGTGGACGGCTGGATCCGCGGCGTGCTGGGCCACTGACCGGGCCCTGACCGGGCCCTGGGCGTGGCCCGGTGGCCAGCGGCCGCTGCCAGCGGGATGCCAGCGCTCTGCCAGCGGGGTGCGGAACCGTCGCACGTGCCGGGCGGTGCGCTGCGACCGAGGAGCGCCGTCGACTGCCCGGACCGTCGACGAAAGGGCAGCCGCGTGACTCGCACCTCTTCTTCCACCGGCCCGGCCGCAGGACCGCGCCGGCCCAGGGCCTCCCGCGCCGCGGACCGGCGGCGGCAGGCGGCCTCCTGGCGGCTCGTCGCCGGTGCCGCCGCGGCCGTGCTGCTGGCCGCCGTGTGCCCGGCGGCCGCGGTGGCCGCGCCGGACACCGTCCCGGTGCCGCGCCTCGCCTGGGCGGCGTGCGCGGACGGCTTCGAGTGCGCGACCGCCCGCGTCCCGCTGGACCACCGCGACCCGCGCGGCGCCGGGATCGACCTCGCCGTCATCCGGCACCCGGCCACCGACCGGGCGCACCGGATCGGCTCGCTGTTCTACAACCCCGGCGGCCCGGCCGTGCCCGGCACCGCGGCCCTGCCCACGACGCTCGGCCAGTTCCCCGAGGAGGTGCGCCGGCGCTTCGACATCGTCGGCTTCGACCCGCGCGGCACCGGTGGCAGCGCGCCCGTCCGGTGCTTCGACGACCCGGCGGAGGAGCAGGCCCTGCTGGCGGGCACGGCCGCCGGCTACCCCGAGGGCGCGGACCAGCAGAGCGCCTGGGCCGACGCCTACCAGCGCCTCGCCCGGCAGTGCGCGGCCCGCAACCCCGCCCTGCTGCCGCACATCTCCACCGCGAACGTGGCCCGGGACCTGGACCTGCTGCGCCGCGCGGTCGGCGACCGGCGGCTCAGCTACCTGGGCACCTCGTACGGCAGCTACCTCGGCGCCACCTACGCCAACCTGTTCCCCGGCCGGGTCCGCGCGATGGTCCTCGACAGTGCCCCGGACCCGGTCGCCTGGTCGACCGGCCGCGCGGACCAGGCCGCCACCACGGGCACCCTGCTGCGCAACGGCAGCGACGTGGCCACCGCCCGCGTCCTGGACGCCTTCCTCGACCGGTGCGGCCAGGCCGGCCCCGGGACCTGCGCCTTCTCCGCCGGGACGGCCGCCGCGACCCGGGCCCGGTACGGCGAGCTGCTCCAACGGCTGCGCACCCGGCCGGTCGCACTCGGCGGGACGACCTTCACCGCCGGCTCGGCCGTGGAGGCGACGATCGTCTCGCTGTACGCCACCAACCCCGTCGCGGGGCTGCCCACCGGCTGGACCCGGCTCGGCGCCGTGCTCCAGGCGCTCTGGGCCGCCACCGAGGCGCCTGCCGCGCCGGGCACCCCGCTGCCGCCCGTCCTCCGCCAGTCCCCGGACCAGGCGCTGGCGGTGGTCTGCTCGGACAGCGCCAACCCGCCCGCCCGGGCCGACTACCCCGCGCTGGCCGCGTCCGCCCGGGCCCGCTCCGGCGAGGTGGGCCCGTACTTCGCCTGGGCCGACGAGCGCTGCGCCGACTGGCCCGCCCGGGACCGCGACCGCTACGACGGCCCGTGGGACCGGCCGACCGCCCGGCCGGTCCTGGTGGTCGCCAACACCGGTGACCCGGCCATGCCGTACGAGGGGTCCCGCGCGATGGCCCGCTCGCTCGCCGGCGCGCGGCTGCTGACCGTCGACGGCTACGGCCACACCGTGCTGGCCAACCCCAGCGACTGCGCCGCCGAGCACGAGAGCCGCTACCTGGTCGACGGCGTCCTGCCCGCGCCCGGGACGGTCTGCGCCCCCACCGAGCCGCCGTTCAGCGGCTGATCGCGCATCCGGCCGGCCGCCCCGGGGGGCCGACGTGCCGTCGAGGGCCGGTCAGTCCGCTTCCAGGGCCAGCGACTCCGGCCGCGGCAGCGCCCGGCCGCGCTCCCAGGCGGCCCGGAAGCCGGCCTCCCCCAGGGCCTCGGCGCAGCCGTCCAGGACGGCCCGCAGCTCCGGGTCGCCCGCGTCGTGGGCCCCGCGCAGGCCGTACGCGGCGCCCAGTGCCGCCGCCCCGCGTGCCGCCTCGCCGCGTGCGAGGCAGTACTCGGCGAACCCCTCCAGCACGTCCGCCCGCACGGGCTGGTCGCCGCTGCCGGCGGCCAGCTCCAGGGCCCGGCGGTGCAGCGGGCCGGCCGCGTCCGGCGCGCCGCGCCGCTGCTGGGTGCGGGCCAGGCCGGTGTGCAGCAGGGCGAGCAGGTGCAGGCGGGCGGGGGCGCCGGGGCCCGCCGCCGGCAGCGGCTCCAGGCGCCGCAGCGTCTCCTGCTGGCCGTGCAGCGCCTCCTCCAAGTCCCCTACGCGTCGGGCGAGTTCGCCGAGTGCGTAGCGGGCGGCGGCCTGCAGGTGCGGGTCCCTGGCCCGTTCCGCCGCTGTGCACGGCGGCGGTCAGCAGGGCAGATCGGAA